>CAMJRB010000059.1 GCA_946408175.1 uncultured Holosporaceae bacterium | reverse complement strand
ACTTTTCTTCTTCTGTTCCAAACATGTTTATACATTATTAATTAATACCACCTAAGTTTATTATATATCATTTATTTTTTAAATAAATAACCAAAACATCCATAATAATATTAAAAAGAATGTATTACTATGGATGATATATGAAATACTAGTTAATGACAGTTTATTTCTGATTGTTCTAATAACATACTATCAGTAATAGCTACCGTTTCAAACTTTTCTGTATTTAAGTTAATTTTATTATTACCTCCATTCAATATTAAATGATAGTATTGATTACTTAAGTTATTTAATAATAAATTATAAGTATTATTGTTTTTATTGTACTCAATACTAAACAACATTTTATTATTTTCTAATGTAATATTGGCATCAAAATTACCATTAGTAAACTCATTTATACCAGCATTAAATTCATCAGTATTATTAAAAATAATTTTATTTTGATCATTATATTGCAATGAATAATTACCATTCGGTAATAGATCTATATTAATATTTTGTGTATTACTATAGGCACGTGTAATTGAACACAAAACCATTACAATACTACATATTTCAGTTATGTTCATAAGAACTCACAAGAATCCAAACCCCATATTTAGTTTAAAACATAATTCCGGTGCGTATCCACAAAATATATACTGCTATATTTTAAGGGAAAATCCCCAAAATAAAATATTTGATATATACAAGGAATGAAAATTCAATTAACCAACAGTAACTATCCTTTACTATTGGCTAATATTTATTAATAAATAAACAGAACATCCACAATAATATTAAAATGAATGTATTACTATGGATATGTATAAATCTTAATTACCTGTAGAATTGAAATTTAATGTCCAGAATGGCCAGCCTGGTTGTATAGAAAATGAACCGTTAGCGTCACCAGTAATAGTATAATTATGTTGCATTATCTTATAATCAGCGCTGTGGTAAGTGAAATTATTGATTAAAAATGGTCTATTAGCAGTTAACTTAATCCCGATATTATGACCATAAATATCCACATCTACTTTATCGTTTCCAAAATCGAATATTAACTTCTGTTGTTTATCTGTCTCATCTCTAAATCTTAAATCAGGTAGATTTTCATATTTACTATGAACACCTTTTATTATTATATTATTACTATTTGCTTCATCAATATTTATTGAATCAAAACTAAATCCACCATTGGTTAATTCATTTAACTTGGTATTTAATTCATTTATATTAGATAAATTTGCCTTTTTTGTTTCAAATGTTAATTTAGTTTCCAAGTTAATTTTATTATCCTTAGTAAAATCCAACGAAATATCTGATACCTTATTTATATCTACTTTTCCATGCAATGAGAAATTTATACCTGGCTGTAATACTTCCTGTCCATTAAACTTTAATTCATTTGTATTCGGTTCAAAGTAAATGGACTCAAAATGCATTTTATTACTAAGAAAATCATTAATGACATTAGTTATTTCATTAGTAACGTTATTTTGAATCAAATCATTGCGTTCTATTGTTTTAATATTACCACTATTATATACTACCAAGTCATCATTTTCATTAAAATAAAAACTTACCCATTCATTATTATTCACATTACGAATATTTTCACTACTGAAACTCATAGAAGTCATACATGCAAAAATACATATATTTAAGAATTGTTTGAACAACGCCATTCGATTGTAAAGAAAATCTAAACCCTTCAAAATCATGTTAAGACACTTTAGTAACACAAGTCAATATAAAAACTTAACCCACCCACAAGAGCATAAAACTTTGTGGATGAGTCAACATACATCTAATTATTATTTATTATTATTTGTATCTTTATTATTCCCTAATTCCATTGTACGATTTTTTAGATTCAACCTAGCATACTTTTCAATCCTTAACTTTTGTGCTTTTACATTACCACACTGAATTACACTTGCACCCTTTTTAATATTTAACTTATCAGTTTCAACATTGCAATTTAATTTTGTTGTTGTATTACTACCAGCATTCAAATTACCACATGTCAATGGTTGTACATTAGTAGACTTCAGATCAAATACCTGATGCGAATCAGACTCATTTTGTAATGACAAATCACATTTTTTCTCAGTGTATATCTCATTAAATACATTTTCATTCTTCTTTGTATAAACTTCCTTAGCACCAATACAACCACCAGTATATTCTAATAATTTATTATTGGCTAATTCATCATCTGGATCTTCAATTAGTTCTTTCTTGTCATTGTTATCAATATAATGATGATAATTCTTAGTAACTGTAATTTTTATATTATTAAGCATATTATCACTTGCTTTATCACTCACACTTTCGCTACTGTTAGCCATTCCAAATATTGTACAAGCAACTATTACTATACTCAAAAATCCACTCAAGCCATTCATAATAAACATCTCCTCTCAGAAACCAACTATCATATGTAGTGTATTATCTTTGGAAATGTTATGTAATAGTGTATTTTACTAAAAATTTCTAATATTTTCACTAAATATTACTTGAAACTATCGAATATTTTTATACAAAAAGTATAATTATTTAATATAAAATTAGATTATTTTACACTTATATTTTATTTAATATTTCATGTGACAACCCAGTATATTTAGCCACTATCTCTACTGACACACCATCTGCCAACATTTTCTTAGCAGTTTCTATTTTTGCATTATGTTTACCTTCAGCAATCCCTTTCTCTAAACCTTCAGCCAGACCTTTTTCTAAACCCTCAGCAAGACCTTCTTCCTTACCAATATTTCTAGCTGTGGCTATTTCACTAGCTTTAT
>CAMJRB010000058.1 GCA_946408175.1 uncultured Holosporaceae bacterium | reverse complement strand
ACTGATTTTGATTATCCAATGAAAAAAAGACTGAATAATGGTAATTATTTGCTTATGACAACTAAAGGAATATATTTATATGATGAAGAATTTACTTCAAAAATTGATAAAGTAATTTTTGAATCTAGAATGATTAAAGATAATAATTATGCTTATTCTGAAGATATTGAACAATTTTTGACTGAAGATAATGGATTTATAATATGTTTAATAAGAAATGAAACATATATCTTATCTAAAACAGCAGATTTACTTTGTCATATAACTCTTGATTATATCTATTATAGAGTAGCCTATCAAATAGTTCCTTATGGGCATTCCAATAATGATTATTTTTTTGCAATAATATGTATTGAATCAAATTTGCTTATACTTAGAAATTATATTTTTCATTTTCTAGATAAAAATGTTGAATTAGAAGGGATATATAATTATTCAAGTAGTAAATCTTTAAGAGATTTATCAATATCTTGTGAATTAATGAATTATAATAATGATAAAGTTATAGTATGCTTTAGTGGTGAATGGGATTATTCATATAAATTTGTTTTTAATACTACTTCCTTTAGTCTAATTACGGAAAGAACTGGAGAAATTATTATTGATAATTTTTATGGGGGTTTACTCTATGTATCTAATGTAAATCCAACAAATAGAGAAGAGGTAACATGCTGTGTTTTAAAACAAAATAACTTATTATGCTTTGGATATAACATAAATACTAATAATTTTTCTCAAGTCGGAGAGGTAGCAAAAGATTACCAATGTAAATACGAATCATTGAAAATAAAGGTTGAATATTTCCCTGAGACAGAAGAATATTTAGTTGGATGTAAAGCTAATAGTAATGAAAATGATTATTACATGGCTACTTTTTCTTCAAATTTTAATTTTACTGCTTATAATAAAACAGAAAATGTTTTTCCTTCTAATTGTACAGAGGTAAATATATTTAATATTGTTTTTTCTTCATCAACAGAAAAATATTCTATTTTAACCGATTCCCCTTATTGCCAAAATAAAAGAGTATTTAATTTTGAATCTATATCTTCAAAAAAAATTAATGATTTTCCTATTGATGAACCATCAATTTCAATTTGTAATGGATATCATACTCTTAATGGAAATGAATGTTATAGTAATATCCCCAGTGGTTATTTCTGTAATGATACTTCACAAAAAATAATATATAAATGTCATGATAATTGTAAAACATGTAATAAAGAGCCAACTGATGATAATAATAATTGTTTAACTTGTCCAGAATCAGGAAACAAATATTTAGACTTAGGGAATTGCATATCAGATTGCTCATCAAGAGGTTATTTTATTGATCCAGATGATAATACAATTACTAAATGTAAATGCCTTTATGATGAAAAATGTTTATATTGTACAAAAGAAAGTATTGCTTATAATAATTCATGTATAAGTTGTAATTCAAATTATTATCCTAAACAAAATGATGAAAGTACTATTAACTCATTTATTAATTGTTATAAAGATCCTGATGGTTATTATTTAGAAGATGAAATTTATAAACCTTGTTATTCTACTTGCAAAAAATGCTATGGTTTTGGAAATGATTCTGACCATAATTGTAAAGAGTGTATTGATAATTATGAATTAAATACAGATTTTAATAAAAATAATTGTTACATAAAATGTAATAATTATATTTATTATGACGAAAATAATAATTATAAATGTACAACAGGAAATAATTGCCCAGAGAATTATAAATTAATTAATTCAAGTAAAAAATGTATTAATGACTGTAGTAAAGATGAAACTCATGTGTATGAATATAATAATATCTGTTATGAAAATTGTCCGACTGAAACATATATTAGTTATAATAACAGTTTATGTCTTAATAAAATTCCTGATGGTTATTATTGCAATAATACTGAATATAGAACTATAGATAAATGTCATCATAATTGTAAAACATGTAATTCTGGACCAACAAATGAAAATAATAATTGCCTAAGTTGCCCAGATATTGGTACAATATATTTAGATGGAGGAAATTGCTTATCAAATTGCTCAAATCGTGGATATTTTCCAGACCCAATAAATAATGAAATTCTAAGATGTAAATGTCCAAATACTAAATGTTTGTATTGTACTTCTGAAAGTATTGATATTAATTTATGTGTATATTGTAATACTGAATTTAACTACTATCCAAAAAAAAATGATTCAACTATTATAAATTTGCCATATATTGATTGCTTTAATGAAGAAACTATATCTGAAGGATATTATTTAAATATTAGTACAAATCAATATGAACCTTGTTATACTCTCTGCAAAAAATGTACAGAATTTGGTAATGAAGATGAAAATAAATGTGAAGAATGTATATCAGGATATGAATTTATTATGAATTTTAATAATGTAAAAAATTGTTATAGAATATGCGAATACTATTTTTATTTTGATATAGATGATAGTTACAAATACAAATGTACAACGACTAATAATTGTCCTACAGGGTATAAACTAATAAATGGAACTAAAAAATGTATTGATGATTGTTCTAAAGATAAAATATATAATAAAATATATGAATATAAAAATATTTGTTATGAAATATTAATATGTGAATTTTTTTATAATTATGAGCATACTTCATGTCTTACCAGAATTGAAGATGGATTTTATTGTAATAACACTTCTCTTAAAACAATAGATAAATGTCATGAAAATTGTAAGACATGTAATAAAGGCCCCACTATTGATAATAATAATTGTTTAACATGCCCAAATACAGGAACTATTTATTTTGATTTAGGAAATTG
>CAMJRB010000057.1 GCA_946408175.1 uncultured Holosporaceae bacterium | reverse complement strand
AAGATAAATTATATCATGATTTAAGTCCTATTGATATAATTAAAGGCATGAAAATAATCAATAAATCAGACTTTCTTAATCAGTTATTATCTTCAAATCTCAAAAAACAGGATGAAACAATAATGTCAAAATACATAACGAACAACTGTAGTACTGAAGTAGAAAATGATGTTAATATAGGGAATATGGATCTGAATCAAACTATTAATAATTTGAAAGAAGTATTAACAATCAAGATTCCAAATATTATACAAGAATTAATGAGACAGAAGATTTCCCAATATAGACAGGAAATACAACCTTATATTGACTTTATTGAAAGAACAATAAAAAACGCTGATAATAATGGCAATATGACAGCAAAGCAATCTCAAATAATAAACAACCTAGCCAAGTATTATGGGTGTAAGGCAGTACATGAGCCCAACAGAATTTATGAGATATTTATTCTTAACAAAGAGAGTTATATAAATATAATAAATGCTTACTGTGATAGTATTACAATGAATTCTGAAATAATAAAAGATAAACAAACAAACCTTAGAAGAACAAAAGATATGCCAGAAATAATATCAATACTTGTTTTGGCACAATGGATGAGCACTTGTCTATCTGACTGTGAAAATCTGAAGGATTTGTTGAATGATTTTAATAGTTTAAACGATGCAATTAATTAATAATATGATTTAGTAAAGCCGTAACGTTATTGAATTAACAGTAAATAACGTTACAAATTATCTAGTATTTAACTCGGACAAAATCATTAAAGGATTTCAGAAATATTTATAATCAATGATTTATATTGTTATTAACAGATGCATAAACAATGAACTATTATTTAAATAATAAATATTTAAGGGGTACAGTAAATCCCATTGTTGTTTCTTAATACAATTTTTCATATTTCAATATATTATTTACTATAGTTGTATAAAATTTATTACAATATTGTTTAGAAAAACCATAATTATTATCAAGTTTTTCATAAACATTTATTAAATTATTGTCTTTAATTATATTTAAAATACTCGTTGAAGTATCTAAAGGAGCATTGTAAATATTAATGCCAATACCAATTACTGCATAAGGATATATTACTTCTATTAATACTCCAGCCAATTTTTTATTATTATAATATATATCATTTGGTAGTTTTATTTTTATTAAATTTCTATTCAAAATATTATTTAAAAATTCAAATATACTATGCATTAATATTGTATTAAGAATTGAAATATTATTTATATTAACTTCTAATTTCTCAATATTTATTACAAAAGATCCATGAAAATTACCATATTCCGAAGACCATTTTCTTTGTTTCAATCTACCTCTTCCTTCAGTTTGAATACTAGCAATAATTAGCATATCTTCTTGAATATTATTATTGTTAATTAATTCCAAAGCATAATCCTGAGTACTAGTAATTTTATTAAAATATATTATTTGCATTTGTGTTTTTTATTATTAATTTATCTATAATATATTATAAATGATCATAATATTTATTATACCAATTATTGTAATAATTTTTGCTTTTTTACAAAAACTGCTAATAAGTTTTAATATTATAAAAAACTATAACAGAAAGTATAAGGATTTGAATAACGGATGGATATAACTATATTATAATTTTTGTAAACATTTTATATGGAAAAATCATAAATTAATCAATAATGATTACACAAGAATCTAGTAAAAAAATAGTTATATTGTATATATAAACCATTGAGAATTAGTAAATAATAAGTAAACAAATAAAAATTAGTAAATAAAAAATATTATGTATTAAGTATATTATAATTATTTGCATCGTTTTGCGATCAGACTTTCTTGGCATGTGAATTATTTTAAACAAAATATTGTACAATTTTGTATTAATGTTTTTGTTTACTATTGATGTAGTAATATTACTATTAATTCAAAAATTTATTAAATTTAGGCAGCATCTTGATAATGTTTAGCTTGTTAATAATGAATATTAAATACCATTTTGTTATAAAATAACAATAATTATTAATAAATTCACTGGTATATTATTGAAGTAAAATTTTATTAGCTACCAATACGCAACTTTATATTATTAAATATCGAAATAATACATTGATATAATATATGTTAAAATATTATTTTATCAATATAAATTTATTATAAATAATGTATGATATCTTAATTATATGTAATGGAAAATAAAATAGTAATCTAAATAAATTCTATTTAGATATCATTATTTTTTCATAAAAGTTTATTATCAATTTATGATTAATATACTCAATTAATATACAATTTTGTTACAAATTTATTTATAATTACTTACAATATGTTCTATTCCACCGTGTTTGGATGACAAATATTTTTTAATAAATTTAGGATATACATTATATTTATCTAAATCATTTATAGGAATCCAAACTAAATGCTCTTTAACTCCATTTATATAACTATTACTATTTAATACTTGAGAACCACGAGATTTCATCATAAAATACAATGATAATTCATGACAACATTTTAGATTTTTAAATAATACTGCATTAGATTTAAATAAATTTTCATGTATTACTGCTAGATAATCGATTTTATAATTCACTCCAGTTTCTTCATAAACTTCTCTAATAACTGCTTGCTCTGCAGTTTCACCTACATGTACTGCTCCACCTACAGAGTAGTAAGTATTAGGTAAGTTACTATTATGAGCACACAATAAATAATCATTTTCGACAATTATTGCAGTTGCTCTATATCTGAACCAATAAGTATCTGTAGTAAATGAACAATCCTTTGCTTGCATATATAAATTATTATTATACAATAAACATTAATATAATATCACATTATTTTTAATATAATTTAAATTTTTAATATCTTATCATATAAGTTTTATTAATATTACTATTATTTTAGGGAAAAAAATATATTTTAATGAATTACTGTACGATTCTGAAGAATTGTTACACTATTCTAACGAATTGCTACGCTATTCTGACGAATTGTTAGCACTATTCTGACGAGTTGTTTGCACTATTCTGACGAATTGTTACACGATTCTTTTGAATTGTTTGCACTATTCTAACGA
>CAMJRB010000056.1 GCA_946408175.1 uncultured Holosporaceae bacterium | reverse complement strand
GTTTACTTGATAAAACTCAAATGGATAATTTATCGGCTATTGCTAACGCTAAGGATGAAGGATTAAAACAAGGTAAACAAGAAAATCAAAAGCAATTGGCTTTGAATATGAAGCATCAAAATTTTGATGACAATACAATAACTAAATGTTTAAATATTAGTACAGATGAATTAAATAATTTATTAAATAGTTAATTTATAAGTTGTTTTAGTATTGTTAGTGATTGATTAATAATGTAAAAAAAGCATTACATTTTGGTAATGCTATTATTATAACATAATATATAGTATAGTAGTATTTACTAGCCACTTATCAAGAGGCGTTATCTATATTTTTTTTATAGTCATCACGTAATGTTTTGAATTCTGCAATGTAATCATACTTGTCTGGTATTGTCAAATCTAGTTTCTCCAGTTTTGATACGTATTGATCCAAACTTTGGAGCACCAGTTCGCTATAACCAGGGAACATTGTTTGCCAACGTGTCTGATTTAATGCTAATATTACCAGTTCCCTAAACTCTCTTATTAATGTGTTTCTCCACTGATCTAAATAATCATTAGACATTGTATAAATATCAAAATTAACATTCCCAGCCAATAAGTGTGAAACTTTATATTTATAAGCAGTATAATATTTATCGCGAATCTGCCAATTCTCTAATGCTTGATTCTTCAACAAGTGGTCAACCAACCTGTCAAAATTGTACAAACTTATTTTTTTACGCCCGTTCCTTAGATCCTTTAAATGATGTAGCCATGCCTTTAATATACCGGTTATTTCTTGTTCTTTCTTAGCTACTTCATAACTCAGTTGGGAACAATCTAAAACGAAACGCATAATATCAAATATATCATGTTGAAAAACATTAGATATTTTATTGAAATAGTTACTGAATAATTTTCGTTGCTCATTGTCTTTATCCTTATATAGCTTGTTAAACCATGAGGCGTTATTTTGCATTATATTGCGAATAGCAAATAATACGTTTAAAATTGGCATTACTACAGCATATGTTATACATTTGTTAAAATACTTAAATGAGTCATACTTCAGTCCAGCATAATCATCAAGTTTTTGCCCAATTTTAAATAATATATTATGAGTAAGCAAAATCAAGTAATTAGCAATATAGTTACTGTAAGCCATAAATGAATAATTATTTGGAATGTCATCTTGATTTGGCAATTTACTATTTGGATTCATGTTCTTATTTGTAGTATACATAATTGATGCAATTTCTTTTAAGTTCATGAATTCTGAAGAAATATTTACCTTTTGTAATAATTCTCTATCTTGTGCCAGAGCACGCTCAAATCTATAGGGATATTTGCTGGATACTTGAGCTGGGTCTAAATCTTTCCCAAATTCTTCTTCTAGTTTTTCATAAGATTGTTTTTGAAGATTCCACATAGCAATTAAATCTTTTAAAGATTGGCTGTGATTTCTAAAAACATTGTAAACAATTTCATTTGCTAGTTGATATATTTTAATTAATAAATCGTTAATTAAACTTTTCGTATAAGGCATTTTATTTTCTTTATAAAATTCCTTAAATTTTTTATAAACTGTGTTATTTGGATTAATAGCAGGAAAACTAGCACATTTTTTCATTTGGTCCCACGTAAAATTAACATCTTCTATTAATGGATTCATATTCTCTTGCAACTTATGTTGCAATTCATTGTCACTTGGTATTAGCTTACTATGACTAGCGTTACAATCTAATGGGATATAAAGCCAAGTACATCCAATTAATATATAATAATATGTTTTTAGTAATCAATAATTCTCATTATAAATATTGATTTATCTTAATATTTATTCTAACTTCAATATAAAAATAAGTCAATAATAATTTATTGTTATCAAACGGATTAATTACCACAGAACTATAAAGTCATATAATTATAACTATAAATTATTGATGTATTTAATATAATATAGCTTTATTAATTAGTAATAGTATAAAATATTTGTTGCATTAAAAGTGCTATTAATAATACAAAGCAATTATTTACAATAAATTAGAAATTAACAACTTTTGTTATACCTTTAATACATTATCAAACATTAATATGAAATTTAAGCGAAATGCATATCTTTCCATATATGCAATACTTATAGTTAATAATAGTTAAATGATGTACAAATATAGTAAATAAAAATGCATTATTCTATATTATTATTATAACAATACGAACAATATTTTAATAAACATAGTACAGCTTTAAAAATTGCTAATAAAATATTTGAATTTATTTTTATAAGAATTATTTATACATTTTTATAGAATGTTATGCAAATAATATTAATTGGTATTTGTTGTATCAAAAGTAATACGTAAGTAAATATAAATTTACATCAATATTTAACAATTGAGTGAAAATGTAATGCGCAAAATGATTGTTTTTATCATTTAACAGAATTTGCTAATACTTTTAATCAAAATAATAAGTTAAAATTAATTATTAAATTTATTATTAATATTTATATTAAAACAACAATACATTGTTATAAAATAGTAGTAATTTAATAGTTGTTAATATTTGACATAAACAATTTAATAAATTGTATAATACAAAAACTATTAAAAACAATACATATTCTTATATTTTTTTTATTTGCCAAAATGCTTTATATTAAATACATAACATATGTATTATAAAAATACATTGTATACTAAAAATAAAAACATAATGCAAAAAGTATTAGTAATTACTGGTCCTACAGCTTCTGGTAAAACAAATTTAGCTATTGATAAAGCTCAAGAACTGAATGGTGAAATAATAAATTATGATAGTTTACAAATATATAATGAATTGAAAACATTAACAGCTTATCCTATTCAAGAAGAACTTAATTCAGCTACTCATAAACTCTTTGGTTATATTAATTATAATGAGAATATATCAGTGGTAGATTGGGCTAAATTGGCTGCTATTGAAATTAATAATACTTGGGATAATAAAAAATTACCAATATTAGTTGGAGGTACTGGTATGTATATTAATATTTTAATAAATGGTATTTCTCCATTGCCAGATATTCCAGCAGAAATACGTAATCAAGCAATAT
>CAMJRB010000055.1 GCA_946408175.1 uncultured Holosporaceae bacterium | reverse complement strand
TCCCCATTTTAAAATTTTAAATTATAATATAATGAATTTAAATAATTATAAATTTAATTAAAAATTTTTTTAATGATTAAAAAAAATTTTTATATTATTTTCTATTTTATTGAGTTAATAAATTAGTTTTAATTATTTATTATAATTACAATTTATTTTTTAAAAATAATAATAATAAAATCTATAAATTTCAATATATTCTATAATTTTTTTAATAAATTTAAGAAGATTCTTCACTTTTATCAGTCTTTGAAGCTTGGGATATATTAGCTTTACTATTATCTTTCTCATTGCTATCATTATTTGCTTCATCTGTATTCCCTTTTCTATTTAAGATACATGCTACAATAATAATTCCAACTAATATAGCTAATAGTATTCCGGCAATTAACCATATTATCCAAGTTTTTGATTTAGAGCTACTTCTTTTAGAATTATTTGTATAAGCGTAGTTAGATGTACTACTATAAGTTCTATTAAAATCATCTTTAAAGACTAAATTTATTTGGCTATTTGGCATAATATCAAATCCATCTGATTCTAATTTACTATATGTTCCAGCAGGAATATAATCTGGTGTTCTACATCTTATTGACCCAATTGCATTTGAATCTTCATATGAATAACTACCAGCAGAACAATTGGGGAATAATATTTTTGAATTATAATTTATTTCATCTAAATTTCTTTTATTTTTAGAGGCTTTTACTCCATATAAATATACTCTATGTGGGAACAAATTACCTGGCTTAATACTTGAATTATAATAAAGAATATTAAATGTTAAAGTAAAATTATTTTTTTGAGTTCTAGTTAAATTTGTATTTATAATTTGAGATATTGTTTCAGAAAAAATTCCACCTGTTGAAATATAGCCTACTAAATTTATTGTTTTTCCAGGTGATATTATTATATTTTGATTATCTGCTATAGCTGTATAATTTCCTTTCATAATATTATTACTAATTATACATTGTATTGAATTTACCATATTATTGCTATATTTTTCTTGGCAATATTTTAAATATAAAAATTTTGTTTTAGTACTATCAGTAAAAATTATTTCATTATTTTTAAAATAATATTTTTTTGATTCAATTGGAGTTACTTGAAAAACTATTGTATTTCCTTTATTTATTATTTGATTAATTGAATTTGTTATTATAATTTGAGAATATTCATCTAATTGAGTACTATTTTGATCTTTTATTGTTGTTTCTTCACTAATAGTGATATCTGTCTCAGAAAATAGTATACTTCCATCAACAAATGAAACAAGTTTTGAATAATTAATCTTATATTTATTTTCTGAAGGTGATTTGATAATATATTCCCCATTTGAGATATTGCTTGGTAATTTACATGAGAAAAAAGAGATTATTTCTATATTTGATAATATACAATTCTCTGTTTGAAAAGAATTTGAATTATCAATTGAAGTAAATAATAAAATCATATTTTCATCATTAATGCGTTTAAAAGGACTAGTATATATATTTATTAATGTAGGAAAATTTTCCATTGATTCAATACTTAAAATAGTTACATTTATTAATGATGATATATTCCCATAGATAGTATCGCTAACTATATCAGTAGTATTATCACTTAATATTTCTGTATATGTCTCTATATCAGTAATATTATCAGTATAATTATCTGTAGAATTATTGGTATAATTATTAGTGTAATTATCGGTATAATAATCAGTATAATTATCAGTTAAATCAGTTTGATTATTAGTCGAATTATAATCACTAGATGAAATGTCACTATCTTCATTATCTCCAGGTGTTATGGGAATTATTATTGAATTATTAATTTCAACGCATACTCCAGCATTTGGTGGATTTCTACTTCCTATTAACTCAATATTGCCGATATATATTTCCAAAGGTTGACTTGCTGATTTAAAATATTCTAATACTAAACCATTAAATTCATTATTTTCAACCCCTAAATTTTCAAAAGTAAATCTATATACTTTCCATTCAGTTTCATTATTTAAATTTAAAATTTGATTTTTCTTTGTTAAATCATATGCTCTTAAATATAAGCAACTTGTACAAGTTGTTTTGGTCTTTATAGATATAGATATACCACTATATTGATCAGCTCTTATAGGAAAAATTGAACTAAATGATAAATATCCTAAACTTTGAAATACCACTTTCATTGAACCTTGTTCTTGATAAAGTTCACTAGAATTATAATCCAAAGTAACTTTTTGATTATTACCCAAAGTATAATAATCATTTACTTGTCCATTTTTATATATTGGAGTAAATTCTGATTTATCTCTTTCACAGCATTCTACTGCATTTTCAGGTATTGTTACTTTTTCTAAAGTATTAATATTAAAATATGTATTATTAGGTATTATAAAATTGCCATCAGCTTCATATATTTTTCCTGGTTGTATATCTGGTACTTTAACAGTAACATAATCATTATTAATTGAGTAAATTCTTATTGTTAATGGATAATAAATTTCATAATTTGGATCAAATATCCAATTATTACTTTTATCTCTATTTAATCTAATATATGTATTTGTACTATTTTCATTCAAGGTAACATAAGAAATTCCTAAATTATGATCTAAAACGACAAAAGAAAAAGTAAATTCATCTATACTTTCATCTGTTAATATCCTTATATTTCCTGAAAAACCACAAGATACCATCCTAAAAGTAATATTAGCTAAATTACTATCTCCAATTAAATAAGAACTTCCATTATTTGCTACATTAAAATGATACATATCTCCTGTACATAGACCTAATTCATCTTCTTTTGGGCAATAATCTTCAACTCTTGTTCTAATTGCTCCATAAGGGCCAACTATTTCATAACAAACACCACAATGTGTGGATGAATTGAATAAATCAGCATTTGGTGCAACTGGATATAAATAAGATGCTCCAGTTGCATTTATATGAGATTCAAATCCACATTGTCCACCTTTTTCCCATCCAGTATAACTAGTTATTCTTCCTTTTGTGCATTCTGATAAAGGAGTTAGTCTTTCTTGGTTTGTGATAAGAATATTATATAAAATAAATATTAAAAACGATTTTATCTTAAATTTCATTTTTTTCAATTAATTATTTTTTTATGAAATGCTTTTTATTATAATTTCAAAAAATAATCAAAAAATTAATTTTTAAATAAATTATTTAAATAAACAATTAAAAATATTTTAAA
>CAMJRB010000054.1 GCA_946408175.1 uncultured Holosporaceae bacterium | reverse complement strand
TGTAAATTTCACGTAAAATTTATTTAAACATTTTAGAAAATAATTGCTAATTTATACTTTTTTAATAAAAAGAATTCGCATGGTACTTGATAATATATATAAAATATATTAGAATAATAATTGATGATTGATTAATTTATAGGTGGATCATGAAACACTTAAAATTTTTAACAACCTCATTAGTAATATTTGGTGCAGGGACAATTATAAATTGTTATTGTATGGAAAGTGAACAATTAATTAATAATAGTGACGAATTATCATCAGATGAAAGATGTTATAAACTTATGGGCCCAATATTAACTTTCTCTCAAGATCCAAATTTAAAAAATTATTCCAAATGTGAACCAATGAAATGTACAATAAAGTACCTTGTGGAAGTGTGTAAGCAGAATAACGCTTTGGTTTTAGGAGGATTAATGGTTGCTTTTGCAACTATTTGCAATAAAATTGTATCTTCGTTATTCTATGGTTCACAAATAGACGATAAACTAGGTGATTATACAAAAGCTACTTTCCTATTAGATGATTTGTCTAATAGCGCACAAAATCTTTCATCGAATACATTTGGAGATGAACCAGAGAATCATTCGGTTACTACATTTAACAAGGACATAATTAATAAGAATATAAAGGTTTCTAGTAATTTCTTAAAGGAGCTTAAGGAAACAACTGACGGGGCATATTTCAAAATATTCGATAATCCAAATTATTTAAAGTACGATATTAATTTAGTAAAATTCTTTAAATATTTGGGAAATAGAATATTGCAACTGGCACGTAATGAATTTAATAATATGTATAATAAAGTCCACTCTTCTAATTTCAGTAATAGCGAAGATAAAACAAAATATTTAGAGAAGTCCTTTTTTGATGACATTATATTGCCATTTTATTACAAGTTAAGCACAATAAAAGACAATTTGTATAACCTTTCAAATAACATTGAAAAATATATTAAGTTCCCAGATAATTTTCCAAATTCTAATAAAGAGGTATTACAGCAACAATTAAAATCTACTGCAGATTATCTTGAGGATGTATTAATTAATAGTGGAATTAGGCAATATGAGGATTATTTTAAGCAAAAATATCAATTACATGTAAAAAAGAAGTGATGTGCAAAATTATAAAACATAAGTATAGTATCAAATAGTTTGTTAATGTAATAACATTTTTAATAATTGATGTGATTCTGTATTACCTGTTTTCACATCAAGTATTATTTCTAATAGTGTTTTATCTTCCCATGATAATATTAAGTTTAATAAATAGGGACTAGGACTATGTTTATCTACTTCCTTTAATAACAAATATAAACTATTTAATAATTTATATATATCATTTCTACTTAATGATGTATTAATATTATTTTGTTGCGTATTATTATTTAATACATTATCGCTACTATTTTTAATACTATTTTTATTGTCTGTGCTCAATTTTCTTAGTTCAGTATAATGATCAATTAATGAAAAAAAATATTCCACACATAGATGATAGTACTAGTATTTATTAATAAATGTTATATTTAAATGTACTATAAATTATTTTGATTGTGGATTATAGAATTTAGTTAAATTGGAGTTAAATTTTAATTGAATAGTACTGATTGGTCCATTTCTATGCTTAGCTATTATTATTTCAGCATTATCATGGATTTGGGCCATCTCTTGCTCCCACGCTTCATGTTCTGGAGTATCCGGCTTTGGTTCTTGACGTTTTTTGTAATATTCCTCTCTATATACAAACATTACTATATCTGCATCTTGTTCAATTGATCCAGAATCTCTTAAATCCGCTAATTGAGGTCTTTTATCATCTCTTTGCTCTACTGCTCTTGAGAGTTGAGATAATACTATTATTGGTATATCTAGTTCTCTGGCTGTATTTTTTAATTGTCTAGTGATTGATGATATTTCCTGTACTCTGTTATTATCTTTTCTATTATACTTTTCACTTGACATTAATTGTAAATAATCAATTATTATTAATCCTATATTATTATGTAATTTCATCTGTCTTACTTTATGTTTTATTTGTTGACTGGTAATATTAGGTGTTTCTTCTATATATAATTCAATATTTTCTAGTTCGTTATATCTATTATTAAATAATTCCAAATCATGGGCAGTTATTTTACCATTTTTTATATTCCAAGCGGGTACTTCAGTAATACTAGATAGTAATCTAGTTACTAATTGTTCAGCGGACATTTCTAATGAAAACAATATAACTCCAGTGCCTCCATTTTCTCTTTTTAATTTCTTATAAGCTACATTATAAGCTATATTTATTGCAAAGGCTGTTTTACCCATTGATGGTCTACCGGCAATTATTATTAAATCAGATTTGTTAAATCCTCCTAAACATTTATCGAGCTCGTAGAAACCAGATTGAACTCCCAAAACAGTTTTGTCAGTGTTTTCTAGGCCCTTTTTTGTTGCATTTATAACAGTATTTAAAGCACTACGAAAAGAAACTAAATTACCTCCAAACTGCTTGTTTGATAAATTGTATAAATCTTGTTGGACATTGTCTATTAGATCTATGGCTTTAGTATCTCCAAAAGCATAATGACAATCGTTAATTATATTTAAACATATTTTATTTATTTCTCTCCTTAAATAAAAATCAGTAATTATTTCAGCATAATCTGAAACATTTAATCCTATTATTGAATTAGTTAATGATATTAATGTTTTTTTTATATCTATACTATTGAATTGTTCATTATTATTTAGTTCAGATGACACAGTAATTGGATCCGCTATTATATTTTTATTTAATAAAGATTTAATGGTTAAATAAATAGTTTGATTAGTTAAAGACATAAAATAATTGGCTTCAAAAGATATAGGAATCTCATCTAAGAGAGTATTATCGATTAATAACGCTCCAATTAAAGCGTTTTCTACATCTAGATTATATAATATTGGTTCTTTATTATCTGACAAAGTGACTTACTGATAAGTAATGAAATAGATATATTATAATTATGTCATGAATTAGATCTTTTACATAATATATTTTTAAGCCCATAAGATATGTAAAAACTTAATATTTAGTATAAGATATTAATATATTTTATTTTTAAATACTACTGGAAATATGAATAATACTAATTTAGTAATATCTGTTAATAAATGTTTATATTTTAATACATATATTTTTATATATTTATAATATATAATTTATATTAATAATAAATATTTAGTCTTGACTTGTTTTTGTTCGATTTAAA
>CAMJRB010000053.1 GCA_946408175.1 uncultured Holosporaceae bacterium | reverse complement strand
ATATTAATAATTATGAATATTTATTTAATAAATATCATATATTTAAAGCAATAGGCGCTAAAGAAATAGTAAAATATTTAAACAATGAAATAAAGTACAATACCATACTAGAATTATCAAAACAACACTCAAGAAATTATGCTAAACGGCAAATTACTTGGTTTAAGTATTATTACTAATTCAATTTATATTTCTGCTTTACATATTTCAATAAATTAGGTATTAGTTCATTACCAATTTAATTTATAAAGATATTTTATATATTAAAAAAGTATTAGTATACTATATTCTTTAATACTTATTAAATATTTCTAACAATCAATCAATGATTATATGAGAGAAATTCACTTCTCTCATACTAGTATATAATACTAATATAGTGTTTTCCTCTCTTTTAATATTTTCCTATTGTTATTCTGACCACTAGTTATTCTTGCTTTATGTTCTTTTTGACTTATTTTTTAGACTAGTTAGTAAAATTCATCATTGCATCAAAGATTGCATGATTCATAACTTTTGATGGTATACGATCATAAGTTGATTTAATATTTTTACTATTTAATATTTGTTTAACTACAGGTAAAGAATCAAAATCATTACATATACTGTATATATAATCTTTAATTTCAGATTCCAGTTCATCTCTCGTAATCCTAGTTTCAGAATTATGTGAACTCAAATATTTATGAATGAAGAATTCAGCAATACTTGATATTGTTAGGCTAATATCTTGCCACAATCTGTCCTCACCATAATTCTTCTGCCTGCAGCTAGTACGAACCCAATATTTACGTCCCTTACTGTCAAATATTTCTTCATATTGATTGCGCTCATATACAGGCTCTTTATACTGGCGTGCACAATTTGGAAATACTAATTCACCATGATGTTCTATATCAGTCATTATGTGTAATAATAAATTAAATCTTAATATTTGTTCAGCAGCATCAGATGCAATATACTTTTTCAATAGCCATTCATTTAAATTATAATGCAGTTCACCTCTCATGGACGCGACTGTATTATCATGAATTTCATGAACTAATGCTGTCAAACGGTTTAAAAGATCAATATTATCACTTTTATAAAAAGCAATAATCTTATCAAGATAATCCCTAATTTCTTGCTTATCGAACGCATAATAACTCTTGTTAAAAAGGTTAAAAGTTACTCCTATTAATGCACTACTATCATAGTTATTGTGTTTTTGTGCTATTGTTTTGTTGTTGTTATGCATCGTATCTTGTTCATTAATACTATTAATATCGCTATCATCACTATCCATACAATAGCAACTACTACTATTTATAGCTGTTCCACAACTTAGTATTATTACTGAAGTTGCTAATAAATTAAGGAAATTTTTACTCATTATTATCCTTTTAAAGTAAAATACTCTTTATTTTTATTCTAGTATATTTTGAAATAATTGTCAATAATAGTAAGTAGCATTATATTGCGGGATTTTCTTTTAGCAAAATATGATTACAAATTTGTAAAATTAATAATTTATTAGCATAATCCAACTTATCCTGAAATTGTTTAGATATTTAAACATATTTTAAGGGGTTTTATGATAAAAAAGGCTATATTATATATAATTAGTACTTGTATTCTATCGAATATTGAGTATTCCAATGCATCTAATTTAAAACATAAAGTAAATGAACAAATAAATATTAATACCAATAATAATCAACAATACTGGGATGAATTTTTACCTACTCTTAAATGTGATGCTAAATTAACATTAATAGAGAGATTTGATTACTGTACAGACAAATTAATTAATTTTCTCACAAATGACTTTTATAAGAAAGCAATAAAGCTTGATAATTATAAGTATTTTGATTGTAATCAACAAATAGATGATATTATTGATATAGAAAAACTCAAAAATGAAATTAAACTTAGAAAACAATTATTACATTGCTTATGTTATAAACATGAATTAAAAGGTAATGCTTGGAGTCAATTACCTTTAACGGTATTTAGTTATAATGATGATCATAGAAACAAGTTATGTAAAACGTTATTTTGGGATAATGCTTTACTACACAATCATTGGGATATGAAATTCGATAAAGGATTTAATAATATTAAATTAAATTTCTATCCTTCATATGAATATCAGGACCCTTATTTTTATTCAAAATATATAGATGCTGAAGAAATCCTAAGTACATGCTTGAGTGCAATAGAAATGGATTTAGCTACTAGTAATAATATAACGAGTAATATAGAATTATTCGCTAATCGTTTAATATCTAAAAAGAATAATTGTGCTATTGAGGCAATAAATAGATATGAAAAATATTTGACTAAAGAGCAAAATGCAATGTTAGCTAAACATATTATTTCATATTATTTCTCCTCTTTCGATAATAAAAATAATAATATTGCTAAGCATTTAATTAATAAATATTTATTAAATGATTTATTTAAAAATATGAAACCTAACCAATTTTTAACAGCTATAAAGCATTACAAAACAGATGATTGGTTTGATGCAGTTATAAAACAGTATTTAGCTGATACTTTTGGTACTAGTTATAATAAAGAGTATTTAAAATCATTACAAAGGGTAATATTAACCAATATGAAAGATATTAAAACTATTGCATTACCAATTTTTAGGAAATATATTTCAGTAATATTTGAAAATTTAACTTATATTAATCAGAAAATAATCAATAAAGATGATAAGTATTTAGCAACTAGAAAAGATAAGAAAAATTTAATCATTCCATTAACAAAAGAACAAGAACGAATTGGTAAGAATATTACAAGAGCGTTATATGGTGCATCTGCTAATACTGGTATAAGATCAATTGATAATATAATAAGTTATTTATCATTAAGTAAAGAAAATAAATCGAGCAATAAAAAATGTAAAAAATAGATATGATGGAGACCAGTATACACTTGTAATATACTGGTTGCATAATTCATTCTAACCATTATGTTAACAGCAGAGTATTTGTTAGCATGTTGCATGTTTTGGGCAGGAAGTTGATTTTCTTTATTATATTAATTTTCTTTACTATATTCATCACACATTGTCTTTGCAACATTACTTGTAATATTAAGTATTTTATTAAAATTTTGGACAATTTAGTCTGGATAGTCACGCGTAATATTTTGAGATCCTTGGCGTAGTGGACTATTTTGTATGTAATATACAATATCATTTAGAAGTGGAGTGATCGTGTCTGTTTGAGAGATTCTATGTATTTCTATTTGGTTATAGACGTGCTTGTATTCAGCTATTACTAAATTATATTTATATCTGCAGTATTTTTATTAAATCATATTGTATATCATGTAGTATTTTTGCTAGATTATATTTTATATTATATATTATTTTTATTAAATCATATTGTATATTATATAGTATTTTTGCTAAATTATATTTTGTATTACATAGTATTTTTACTAAATCATATTATATATTATATAGTGTTTTTAGTAACTTATATTTTATATCACATAGTGTTTTTACTAAATTATATTTTATATCATGTAGTATTTTTACTAAATCATGTTGTATTATTATATAGTATTTTCATGTTATTATTATACATCGTGTGCCAAGAGTTGTTCTTCTTGTACAAATTACTTTTCTTTCCCTGATCAATTTCCAGCACATTATATTGTTTCTTTAATAACATATCAATCAATGTTCTCCAATCATATTCTCAAGCCTGAAGTCTATTGATATAATCACGCAAACGTCAAATCTTCTTTAAAGAAGAACCAAAAACAGTAAATAACACTATTTTATAATCCTCTTTATTTATTTAATTCTTATAATAACATAT
>CAMJRB010000052.1 GCA_946408175.1 uncultured Holosporaceae bacterium | reverse complement strand
ATCATATAATTTAATATTCAAGAGAAAAAAATATTAAATAACACTATTTTATAATTCTCTTTTATTTATGTAATTCTTATTTTATTTATATAATTCTTAGAATAACACATTGTTACTGTAACTAAAAAGTTCGAGTAAAAGGCACACGCTATATCAGCAGTGCCTAATATCTTAGTCATTTATATTATTATCTTCATCTTGTTTAATACTATTATTAATTTCACTTAATTCATTACTATTACTGTTTCCACTCAACTCTGACGAATCTTCACTTGTTAGATTACTATTTTCACTTAATTCATTACTATTACTGTTTCCACTCAACTCTGACGAACCTTCACTTGTTAGATTACTATTTTCACTTAATTCACTACTATTACTGTCTTCACCTGACTCCGACGAAACTTCACTTGATTCACTACTATTAAGGGGTTCAATTACATCCGACAAAACTTCATTTGTTAGGTTACTATTTTCAATTTGCTCACTATTATTGATGTCATTACTTGGCTTCAAAACGATGTTATTTGGTAGTGGATTATTATTTTCTTTCTTTATATTATTACTGTTTTTATTATTATAATCCTTTTGTATTTGTTGAAGCTCATTGGTTACCTCTGCTAAATTTTTAATAGAGGATGTTAGATACTCATTCTCATTAATTTTCGTTGCTAATACTCTCTGCGTATTGGCAAAATCATAATTATTGCTTATACTAGAAAGATATTCTTTCAAATTATATGCTATGCTTAGTACTGTTTCACAACATACAATGGTTGGGGCAATAATTTTTTGTGCAATTTCTTTTGCATCCATAGTATTATTGTTAATTGACTTTTTTATATACTCTTCTATATACTCTTTTATATTTTGCATATAATTTATACTTATTAATTGTATTTTGTTGCTTAAATAATAAAAAAAATGTTGCAGTTTAATCATTTTTATACTACTAATATTGTCAATATTAAATGTTTCTCCAGTGTCTGCCATAATATTATTTAATACTGTTATAAGTTGTGCAAATGAGATATCTCTGAGGACTGTATCGTCATTATTATTAAGATCCGTTTCATAATAAGGAGTAGTGAATTGTATGAAGCTGAAGTTCTGCCTAATAAAGTATACGTTGTAAGGCATACTCATTAAATCTTTTAAGCTATCACCAATCTGATTACCTAATTGCATACATGATGTCATACAACGATTAAATTGCTCTATGATCTCCTTAGGGACAACAATGCTTTTCAACACTTTATTTAATGCATTATTCCATGTTATTTGGTAACTTCTTAAAAAATCTTGAATAAAGAAACTCTCATTCTCTATTGGTTGGCCATTCTTATCCACAATTATTTGTTTTCTCTTTAGCTCATCCTTAATATTTGCATCCATCTTTGATAATTCAGTTAATAATTTCTGTGACAATTCTTGATCTTGTTGAGAAAGAATCTTAGATTCCATACAATAACAACTACTACCATTTATAGTTGTTCCACAACTTAGTATTATTACTGAAGTTGTTAAAAAATTAAGGAAATTTTCACTCATTATTATCCTTTTAAATTAAAACAATTCCTATTTTCTATATTAATATATTTTGATAATATAATTAAACGTATTGTATTATTTTTCATAAAATATGTATTTTTAGTGTTTCCAAGTGAGATTATTATAAATAAGTGAAACAATAATCAAATTAACTAACACATAATACCTATAGTATATTAATACTAGTATTAACAATACTACTATATATTATATGAATAGCATTCCCAAAATGTAATGCTTTCTTCACATTATTAATTAGTGACGAAAAATATAATACAACTTATAAATTAACTATTTAATAAATTATTTAATTCATTTATACTAATATTTAAACATTTAGCTATTGTATTGTCATCAAATCCTTGATTGCTCATATTCAACGCTATTTGCTTTTGTTCTTCCTGTTTCCATTTTGCTACTCCTTCATCCAACCCTTCTTTTTTACCTTGCTTTAATCCTGCAGCAATTCCTTCTTGTTTGCCTTGTTTTAATCCTTCAACAATTCCTTCTTGTTTACCTTTATTTTTAGCATCTTCAATATCAATAGCTTTTAATCTATCCATTTTTTTTGCAGCTTCTTCATAATTTCTATAAGCAGCACTGCCAGTAGTTATTTTCATTTTATCATAAGCATTATGTATTTCTCCTATCTCAACTGGAGTACTATTATTTTCTGAGGTACGTAAAAAGTTTATCCAAGTTTGCTTCTCTGGTGATAATTCAAGTATTTTTAATCCTTTCTTTAATTGTACTGGATATATTGTTAATTCTTTCATTTGTAAATAATTCTAGATCTGAAATCTAATGCGTTAGCATAGCGAAGCAAACCAAAATTAGCTGAGCAAATGCTCATATTATTTGGTTGTTTTCAAACTAATGCTGGAATATTGCAACTCAAGATCCAAGATTAGATTTTTATACGTACATATTTATGGTACAATGTAGAAAGTATATATTTAATATAAAATTAATATGCAATCTACAGTATCTAGTATAAGACAAGAATTTTTAAATTATTTTAAGGGAAAAAATCATGAAATAATTGAATCCAGTAGTTTGGTGCCAGAGAATGATCCAACATTATTATTTACTAATGCTGGAATGGTACAATTCAAAGATGTATTTACTGGCAAGAGGGTATTACCATTTAAAAGAGCTACTACTTCTCAGAAATGTGTGAGAGCAGGTGGCAAACATAATGACTTGGAAAACGTGGGTTATACTGCTCGTCATCATACATTCTTTGAAATGCTGGGAAACTTTTCATTTGGTGATTATTTTAAAAAGGAAGTAATACCTTTCGCTTGGGAATTCGTTACTAAGTATTTAGGTTTAGAACCAAGTAAATTATATGTAACTGTTCATTCTAGTGATGAAGAAGCTGCTGGTTATTGGAAAGCTGTTACAGGATTTTCAGATAGTAAAATAATAAGAATTCCTACTAGTGATAATTTTTGGGCTATGGGAGATACAGGGCCTTGTGGACCTTGTAGTGAAATATTCTACGACCACGGTAGCGAAATACCAGGAGGATTGCCAGGTACTAAAAACGCTGATGGTGATAGGTTCGTTGAAATATGGAACCTAGTATTTATGCAGTTTGAAACTTTAGAAAATGGTAATAGAATAAATCTCCCTAAGCCATCTATCGATACTGGTATGGGCTTGGAAAGAATAGCAGCAGTATTACAAGGGGTCCATAGTAATTTCCAAATAGATATATTTAAAAATATTATTAATGATATAGTAAATATTACTAATAAAGAATACAAAGGAAATGAATCTAGCAATAATGTAATAGCGGATCATATGAGAGCCATATCTTTTATGATATCTGACGGTATTATTCCATCTAATGAAGGTAGAGGATATGTATTACGCCGTATTATTAGAAGGGCTCTAAGACATGGATACTCATTGGGTATGAGAGAACCATTTTTATATAAATTAGTATCATCAGTATCTCAAGTAATGGGAGACCATTATAAAGAACTGTTAAGTAATAAATCTAATATAGAAAGTATACTAAAAGGAGAAGAAGAAGGCTTTATGCGAACTATAGATAATGGTATGCATATTCTCTATAAAGCTATTTATAAAATGGGTAGTAATACAGTATTTCCAGCTGATGTAGCGTATAAGCTATACGACACCTTCGGTTTTCCCTTTGATTTAACTCAAGATATATTGCGATCTGAGCATAAAACGGTAAGTGTAGAAGAATTCGACAATTTAGTATTAAAGAATAAAGAAAATGCAAAAAAGAACTGGATTGGGACAGGTGATGCCTTTACTGATAAAATATGGTATGAAATAGAGAAAAATAATGACAAAATAGAGTTTGTTAGACATACAAATGAATTAAAAAATTCTACAATATTATATATTATTAATAATAGTAATCAACAAGTAAATACTGCTAATACTGGAGATAATGTATATATTATATTAGATAGGACTCCATTCTATGCAACAGCCGGAGGCCAATTAGGAGATAGTGGTACTTTGGAAATTGAAGATAATAAAGCTGAAGTAATAGATACTATAAAAATAGCTGGATTAACTATACATAAGTGTAATATAATAGAAGGTCAATTTAATGTAAATGATAAAGTAACAGCTAAATTAGATAAATATAGAAGGCTTGCTACAGCTAGAAACCATACAGCAACTCATATGTTACATAAAGCCTTGAAAATAGTTTTGGGAGATAGTATATTTCAGCAAGGATCTCTAGTAGCTCCAGATAAATTGAGATTTGACTTCTGCTATGATAAATCATTAACTAAAGAAGAAATAAAACAAGTAGAAGATATAATATTAACTAATATAGATAATTCTTACGATGTAAAAGCTGAAATAATGAGTAAGGAAGAAGCAATAAAAAGAGGAGCTATAGCTTTATTTAATGAAAAATATCCAGGACAAGTAAGAATGGTAACTATAGGAGAGAATTTCTCTAAGGAATTATGTTTCGGAGAGCACGTAGATAATACTGCCCAAATAGGAGCTTTTAAAATAATATCTAATTCATCAATAGGTTCCAACACTCAACGAATAGAAGCTATAACTGGAAGTTGTGTAAAACAATATTTAGAAGATAAAATAAATGATAATTTAGATATAATAAATAATCAAAATACAATAATAAATAACTTAAATAGAGAAATAGAAATTCTTAAATCTAATGCATTTATTAATAATATTAAATTATCTAACGAAAATATTAATGATATAACATTAGAATATTCAGTAGTTAAAGATGAAAATCCTCAAAATATATTATCATTAATAGATAAATATAAAACTTATCCAGAGAAAATACTATTAATTATTGGTAATGAGTTATCTAAGAGTAGTAAATACACAGTATATATATTTATAAGTTATGCATTACAAAAGAGTGTAGATATTAATGATATAATAAACAAGTTTAATAATCAATTACAATTAAATATAAAACTAATAAAAAGAAAAGATCTGTTACAATTCGGGGGAATCGATAAAGAACAATTTAATAAATGTATTGATATTGTAAAAAATATTATAAAATAAATAAAATGAAGTATTATATGTTTAAAATTGCATAATAAAATTTTTTGTAAACTTGTACTGTTAATTAATAATTGGCAGTCTTGTTTATTAAATAAAAAAATAAAATTGTTATTAGTGCTTCAGTACAATAATGGTATTTCTCCATTGCCAGATATTCCAGCAGAAATACGTAATCAAGCAATAT
>CAMJRB010000051.1 GCA_946408175.1 uncultured Holosporaceae bacterium | reverse complement strand
AAATGGATAAAGCTAGTGAAATAGCCACAGCTAGAAATATTGGTAAGGAAGAAGGTCTTGCCGAAGGGTTAGAAAAAGGTTTGGCTGAAGGTGAACATAATGCAAAAATAGAAACTGCCAAGAAAATGTTAGCAAAAGGATTAGATATAAATTTGATAGCACAGTGTACTGAATTAAGTATAGAAGAAGTTAAATTATTAAAGGAATAAATTTGTAATTTTATAAATTTAATAAATTTAATACATTTAATTTTTATACTATAACAATAGTATTGTATAGTGTTTAACTTTAAATTTACTCCAGTACAAAAACGTCTTGAAGTTTCTAATTTGTATTTTTAATATAATTATTTGACAATATGTTACATGTAAGTTAAGTTATTTATAATATTGTTTAATTTTTGTTGTTAATACTATACAAACTATTTATATTTTTGATTAAAATAATTCATTGAATATATTGATTGTTGTGTTAGCATAATATTCCGTAATTGTACTAGTATTGACTGTTGGTAACTAGTATAGTGTTTAGTTTTTCTATTGGGATTGTTTATATGACTGATTTTAGTACTTTAAAACAATTTTGAGTAATTTGTCTCGCTTTGTTTTGCAATAATATAGTAAATGCTTGAGTATTAGATCAATACCACCAAATTTAACTATTTCAGCATGGATTATTTTGGTTACTTTAAAACTACTAAGTGATTTATTATGAATTGTATTTTCAAATAAATTAGAATCATAACAAGAATCTATTATGTTAATTGTTATACTTGTTAACTGTTATTATTTAATAAGCTAATAAATATTTTGATGTTTGCAAGAGATATTATAAACAGCATTGTTTTACTGTATAACAGACATAAAGTGTGTAAAATTTTATAGGATTTTCTTATAACACCTCTTAATCTGATAATAGTGTATTATGCGATATTGTGAATAAAATGTTTAAGCATTTTTTTGTGTGGATTAACAATTCTTATTGTTAGTTCTAGTGTTTTCTGTAGTGAGAGTAATGAATTTGGCATAGGATTATTACTTGGTACTTCAAAAAGCAAAATTTCAAATATTAATGAAATAAAACCAGAATATAATAATGAATATATAGACATAATCAAATGTTTAAATACTGAATTTAATGGAGTATTACAAGAAAGGATAGTCCTTTTTGTGAAAAATCAAATTTTGTGTTTAATAATGTATTAATTATATATCAACATTTAACAAAGCTTATTATTATCTAACATAATATATTTCATATTTCGTAAATATTTAAATAATTTTCCTGGATGAGTAGTATTATCTCCGTATAATAAAATATATTAATTAAATTTTGTCTATAATATATATTATAGTTCAGTTATATAATGCAGAATAATATTATTACGCTATATAATATATATTATTACTATTTTTAATAATATATTTTACAATATATAAAATATCCCATTAATTGTATTATAAATTTAATAGATATTACATATTATAAAATAAATTATTATATATAATATATATTGTTATTTTTGTATAGAGTTATAAGATAATGTCCTAAAATTTTTTCATCTATTGATGATAATTTTTGTTATCATATAAATGAATTAACCAAATATTAATTTATGCAAGTGTTCAAGGAATTATGATGAAAGTAAATAAATATTTTACTATAGTTTGTATGGAAGTATTAATTAATAGTATTGCTTGTACTATGGAAAGTAATATTGAAAAATCTTCCAATACTATTAATACAATAAATAACTCTGAGGCACCTTGTGCTAATCAAATACATAATAATTGCATAGATTTACAACCAGAAAATGATAGACTGAAGGAGCAGCTGAAAAAATTGCAACTACAGGTTTCAAAGCTGACCTCTCAACTAAATGATTATGACAAGTCATCACAAGAACTAGCAGCAAAAACATATCATAAACGATTAAAAAATATATATGAAAAAACTAGGTCAAAATATTGTTGTAACAATAGCCCGAATCTTCCAATATTGGATAAAATTATGGGTATTAGTCACTATGCGCACTATAATGATTACAGCATAACCCCTTTCAAGCAACTTGAATCAGATATTTGTCAGATATTATCTTCTTTATTACAGGATAATATTTTTGCAGACTATCAGTATCAGAATCGGTATGGTCGTGGTTTCGTAACATATGGTATTGCCAACCTGAATTATTATTATTCCAATTTAGATGACAAAAGACGCTCCGAACAATATTTATATTGTCCTAAACTGAATATGATAATTGATTGTGAAAATATTTGTACTGATAAAATACAAGATGCTATCAATGTAGCTGTAGAATATAAAGAATATTGCAATAAAATGCTTGATCAACTGCCTGATTGGGACACTAAGAGTAAAGAATTTAAGCAAAAACTGACCCCTTATATTAATAATGTAGAGCAACTTATTAGACAATTAAGATTATATAAAATAATACCAAGCAATCTTAATTTACAAGAAAATCTTTCAAACATTAATGAATATGCTGGTAAGCTTAAAGATGAAATCAGTAAAATAAAGAAAAAAATAAGTTATACATTACATAATAATCAAGAGATGTCAAACCTAGTACAAGCACTTTCTATTAATTATAATACTCTTCGAAAAAAAAGATATAATGTTTTTAGTTTTGCAGATAATGCATTATTCAAACAATTAATAGAGGATATATAAAATTATAAATATATATATAATCCACCAATTATTACTATGTAATTCGTATTACAGCATAACACTATGGTACGAATTTAATTATATATACTCTATTATTCATACACAGCTATGTTTGTAATTATAAATTATTTGTTCTTAAAAGCTTAGTTTAGTAAGCAATTCAGCAGGATTGATGTGTTTTAGTACTAGTTATATAAACAATGTGCTGTATGGGTATCATAAATAACCAAGGATCATTGAGAAACATAGTAGTTCAACAGACATTGATTAATAAAAGGCAAATAATTTGTATGTTAATAGTGAAGTGAATAATACATTTAAACAATTATTAAAGACATGGTGATTTAGATAGATCAATGTATAAAAAATGAATGGCAAAAAGGAACTGTTATATAATTAATATTAATAATAAATGTTGCATGAGCATAAATTAATACTACATTAGTATTGATTGCGGCTCACAATAGACCGCATAATTATGTGTGATGAAAATAAAATTATAGTAGCAGTCAATCAATATGTGTTATAATGTATAATGTAATCTAATAAGGAATTTATAATATCTATCATTTATAACACTAATAATTAATTCAGAATTAGATATATATATCAATATAGGCAATTAATTTAATAATTAATAGTATATATAATAGATACAATATCACAGTATTAGTACATTAAAAAAATAATTAATATTCTTTTGTCTAATTACCATATATATTATAAAAAACACATACATTTGTGTATAATTATATCAGGTTATTTATGTTTTTAACAATATGTTAATTAACTACAGTGCAAATACAAAACCAATTTATTTAGATTACGCTGCAACTACTCCTTGTGATCCTAAGGTATTAGATGCTATGCTGCCTTATTTTTGCAATATATATGGAAACATTAATTCATTGCATTATTATGGTGCTGAAGCTTTAGAAGCTTTAACTAATGCCAGGCAACAGATAGCTAATGATATGAATGTAAGTATAGATGAAATAATATTTACTAGTGGTGCAACAGAATCTAGTAATATATCAATATTAAGAACTATTGAACGATTAAAACAATGCTTTTTTACTGATCAGACACAACATGCATCGATTATAAATATTGCTAATAGATTACAGTTGTTAAAACAACCTGTACATTTTTTAAAAGTAAATAAGGAAGGATTATTGGATATTAATTACTTAGAATCCCAATTAAAAGAAAACAAAGGACTAGTATCTGTATGTTTAGTTAATAATGAAACTGGCGTTTGGCAAGATATTAAACCAATAGTTGAAATATGTCACAAATATAATAGTTTAATACATGTAGATGCTACTCAGGCTTATGGCAAAATACCTATGGATATTAAAGATTTGGATTTTGATTTTATGAGTGCATCTGGACACAAAATATATGGGCCTAAAGGAATTGGTATATTATACTGTAAAAAATCCAATCAGAAATACATAAGAGTGCCGAGATCGAATCCAGATATAGAATTTGGTATCAGAGCTGGAACAATACCAGTACCATTATGTGTAGGCTTTGCTGAAGCTTCTAAATTATCTCATCAATGTATAGATAAAGAATTAGAACGTCTTACAAAATTACGTAAATTATTTATTAGTAAAATAAAGAATAACTTAGAGGAAATATATATTAACGGTTCTGAAACTCATACTTATCCTGGCATTATCAATGTTAGTTTTAGAGGCTGCGAAGGAGAGTCTTTGATGATGGAAGCCAAAAGAATAGCTATTTCTTCAGGTTCTGCGTGCACATCAAATAAACTAACTATATCTCATGTGCTAAATGCTATGGGAATAGCTCCAGATATTGCCCAATCTTCTTTAAGGATATCAATAGGTAGATATACTACTGAAGAAAATATAAATACAGCAGTAGAAGATTTGACAAATGCTACATTAAAATTAAGATCTATAAGTGCTGTTTGGGATATGATCAAAGCAGGCATTGATATTAATAAAAGATTTGAAAGAGGAATATATAAGCATTGATAATAAAAGAATGCAAACTATACTATATATGTATATAAAATAATAAAAGGAGATTAATATGGATAATAATAGAAATATTTCTAGTACAATAGATAATCAGCCGGCTACTGGGAAGTATAAATATAGCAATAATACAATAAAATATTATGAGAATTTGAAAAATGTAGGAGGGTTCGATGAGAATATACTTAATGTAGGTACTGGAATAGTTGGTTCTCCATTATGTGGAGATGTAATGAAAGTACAATTATTCTTTGATAATAATGACATAATATTGGATGTTAAATATAAAGTGTTTGGATGTGTTTCAGCAATAGCTTCAATGGAAATGGTATCCGAATTACTAAAAGGAATGACTATAGAACAAGCCTTATCTATTAGAAATGAGGATGTTGCTAATTCCTTAGAATTATCAGAATTAAAAAGACATTGTTCAGTATTAGCTAAAGAATGTATAGAAGCTGCAGTTAATAATTATAAAGAAAAACAAAGTAAATTATTAAAGCCTATCAATATAACTAAAGAAGCATCAGATAAAATAAAAGAATTACTAAAAGAACATAATAGTATAGGAATAAGTATATCAGTAATAAGTGGAGGATGCTCTGGTATTGATTATACTTTAGGATATGTCAATGAAGAACCAAATAATGAACAGTTTGATAAGAAAGCATCAAATAGTGAACAATTTGATAAAAATAGTGAACACTTAAATAATAATCAGAATAGTGAACAATTTAATAAAAA
>CAMJRB010000050.1 GCA_946408175.1 uncultured Holosporaceae bacterium | reverse complement strand
ATATACGAATATAATAAAAGTAAAGAAGTAAATACATTAAAATAGTGTAAATATACATTGTAACTGAATTATTTTTGTACTACAAAAAAAGCTATGGGCGGATTTATTAGTTGACTAATTTTTTAACATATTGTTAAATGTTGTTGAAGGGGTATTAAAAGGGGTTAATTTAATGTTAAAACGCCTTATAGCATGTGCTATATCATTCACCACGGCTTATTCAATGGAAGGTCTTTATTATGCGCCTCATGCAACTATAAATTATAGTGATACGAATCAAGTATCCCAAGGCGTGGCAGTAAATAATTTTAATAATGATCAATTAAAGGAGGTAGTACAAAAATATTGTGATTTTATAGAAGTTGATAACAATCCTAATTTGCCTTATAACAATAAGGAAAAACTTTATGGTATATATGAAAAGGGCTTGCTAACAATAATAACTGAACAGCAATTAATAAATACTATTACTACATTATTTGCTACAACTTACGAAAATCTTAAAAATACTAGTGAGATACATAAGAAATTAGCAGTAGCAGATGCATTTTATAGAATTATTTATCATCCATATAAATTGTTATTTATATTATCTAATAATGATTTAAATACTTTTAATATTATAAATAATATTTTAAATGAATTAAAACCATTATGTACAGAACATGCAGTTGCTAATATAGGTCCCAAAGAAGTCTTGTATGGAATAGATAAATTAAATGCATCTTTAAATTCTATAAATGAGCAATTTACTAGTGGATTAAATTGCGATATAAATTTGACTGAAATGGATGACAAGAATTTAGATTATTTTAAAAAACAGTATATAGAAATGTTCTGCAAAAATTCTGTACTAGGTGGTTGTCTTGATACAAAAATATTAAACCATTTAATTGGATTATTAAAGAATTACCCAAAAAATTATGATGATTTAACTAACAATAAAAAGGCATTAATTAATAATTTAATTTCATTTTTTAAAGAAAATTTATCAGTAATTGAACAAAAAAGTAAAGATATTATTAATAATACGGATAATTTATTTCAATAATTATTAAAGAAACAGACTCAAGAGGTTAATATAGATGAATTATTAGATAATTTTTATGCAGCAACGCAAAATATTAATAATTTAGATAAAGACTCTAAAATTGATAAATTAAGAGCTTTATTTAATAGATTATTTATTAATAAGACAATATTACCCAAGATATTAGAAGTAAAAGATCCTAATACACTAAATAATATAAAATATCTATTAAATATAGACGATGTAAAACAAGTAAATATGTATGATTTTATAAAATTAGACGGTAAAAAAATTTGGCAACAAGTTTGCGAGGAATGTGACAAGGGAGTAATAGATAAAAATAAGAAAATTGAAGTGTATTACGAGTTTATGGCTAAACAATCAATGGGAATTTTTAATGGTGTAATATTACCAACAGTGGACATTGTTCAGCACACTAAAAATATTGACAAGGAATTACAAAAAATTCTATTAGGTTATTATAGTAAAATTGTTAGTACTTTATTGACAGAATTTTATAAATATAAAAGGTTAATTGATAATAAAACAGCTTTAGTACCAGCTGATTTCTGGAATAAGAAAACAATAGATTTTACACAATTTGAAAATAATGAAGAAAACAACTGCATAGATCTTACACAATTTGAAAATAAAACAAATAATAAATGCATCATTCAATAATAATAAATAAATTAACTAATTTGTGTAAATTACAGTTTAATATATATTAAAATAAAATTTATATATAAATAATAATTAATAAAATATTGTTTTAGATACATTGTAAATACTAATATTAGATTGTTATAATTGACTTGCAATATTTCATGTGTTAGAATAAAGTTGTGTAGTTTTAGAATTAAAGGAAATATAATACTATGAAAAATAGTAAAAATATATTATTGATTGCATTGTTAGGTGCAATTGTTTTGCAAATTAATCCAGTACAATCAATGGATGATACACCAAAAGGAAATATTGATAATTCAGGGTATAAATTCAAAGGAACACCTAAAGAAGGAAATGATTTTAGTAATAAAACTGTTATATATCATCATAATAACATGCAATTTGATTTACAAACTCAAAAAGTTAATAATGGAAACGATACAACATTGTTTGGGGCTGATGAAAAAGAAATTAATCACATTTCAAATAATAATGGGCCAGGATCTGAGCAGGTAAATAATAGCTTTAGTTATAACAAAGCAAATAATAGTAAAGCAAATACAAATGTATTGAATATGGAGTATTTCAAAAGCAATCGTCGTCAACTTAGTGAACAAAATGAAAAAAATAAATATGAATATATAGAAAAGTTTATTTGGTATTTACTTGATATTAATACAAAACCAGTATTTAGTACAAATTTGTTAAATGATTTACCAAACTTTACTTTCCAGGATATTAAAATACTTTATGATATTTTACAGAATAAAGACATACAATCATTTTTACAAAACAACTTTAGAGAAATAGTGCGTTATATTGATTACTCTGAGTTATTTAATCAATTATCTAATGTTAAGTATAAAGACCAAAAGTGTAGAGATTTACTTTCTGATATTGTTATATTTACTGCTTTTGATAATAAATCATTCTCACAATTTTATCATTCAATATTTAAAAATACAGATGAATTTAAACAAAAAAATAGCCTTACTGAATTCTTATCTTTATGTAGTAGCAAGTTCTTAAAACAATATCTTGAATATGATAGTGGACATACTAATAGTAATTTCACGTTTGTTACTATAATAAATGCACTAAAAGAGAAAATAAAAGAATATAGTTTATGTGTAGATCTTAATATAATAAAAAATATAAAGATACAAGTTACGAATTACATCAAACAACAACGAAAAAAGTATCCAAACTTAATGAAAGACAATAAACTTTATGATCAAAACGGTAAATTAGAAGTATTAGAACTGTTAGACAAGAGTCTGTCAATCTGGTACGATGAGATGAAATCATTATCTGGAATGGATAAGAATAATAAAAATAATAATACAATAAACTATAATAAAATAAATCAGTATGTAAATACTGGTAATGAACATGTAAAACAAGATGACGCAGTATTGACAAACTTAACATTTGATACGATCAATACTGGTTTGCATTACATAAATGAGAAGATAGGTAGTGAAATGAAATTAGAGGACGATTATAATGTCCAAAAATATAAAAATAATTCATCATTTCCAGACAGGAAATATAAAAGTAGTATAAGTAATAATAATTATAAACAAAATAATACATATAGCAATATTATAAATAATAATGATAAGGATAATTATATTAATTTTAACGCTTTAGCTGATTGTGTATTAGATTATAATAGTACAAATGACAAAAAATATGTAGATATTTTTATTGACACTATTCAAAATATAAGACGAACTATAAAAAATAGTAAACAAGATGATAAAACAAAATCACTACAATTAAAAACATTGGATAATAATTTAAGTTTGATATTTTCTAATCTTATAAACAATAGTGATGGAATATTGAATAAAAATCTTCAGTATGTAACGGAAAAATTATTTGGATACTACTAATACTACAAATAATCTTGTCTAAAGCCTGTAATAAAATACATTATGGGCTTTTTTAAATCTTCTTGCTAAAACAACTGCTTGATAAAATGTAATTAGAACAAGGGTATGAATAAAATATGGTGGTCGAAATTGGACTCGAACCAACGACCTATACGATGTGAACGTAGTGCTCTACCAACTGAGCTACTCGACCATATATCCCTACTCTTGATTCTACCAAATTTTAACTTGATAGTCAACTGTGTATAAATGTTGATATGTATTCATATAACTATTTTGTATATTAAAACAAATCAAATGATTGTTTGATATAAAAAAATATCAATATAATATTGAACAACCATTATAGATATACACGAAACAATTGCTACATATAAATATATATATAAAACAACTAGTATATATTTAAAAGAATGATATAAACAAAACATATCACAGTAATATGACACTAAATACAATGATTATAAAGTTATATGTATTAAACATCCAAAAATTATATAATGCAAATTGTTGAAAGACTATGCAATTGATTTATAAATAATTCTACTATAGCAATAGGTTTAATAACATTAAATAAGTCTATGAATGTTGTAAAAATATCTTAAATATTATAAAATAACATTTAAAGAATAAAATTTTTGTAAAAAACTCTAATAACATTAAATAAACCAATAAGAAATGTGAATATTTTTAGTAAACAACAATAATATGAAGGATTTTTATATTATATGGGGTATTTTTAATTATTAATGCACAAATAAAGACTAGAATATTAGAATAAATCAATATAAGCAAAGCTTTAAACATTATTATATAAATAATACTAAATATTATAAAACAGTGTTAAATTTCAATATTGCAGTAAATTACACACCAAATATTTTATATATTACGACACATTTTTTTTCAAGTAAACTATTTTAAATAATTTGTTACAAAAAACAATAATTAAAATTAACTTAGTACTGAAACTATATTATACAAATTAATAAAAGAAAGGAGAAATTATTATGACTACAGAGCGTCCTATATTATCTCAGGAATCTGTAACTGAAGATATTCAAAGATTTATTAATTACTTAAGAGGAAATGAGCATATAAGCAATTCCATTAATATTCCTAATACGTTTGTTGACAATATTAATAAAAAATTACAATTACTTAGTCCTATACGCAGTATAGCCAAAGTTACTACTACTTCTAATGATAAACTAGATGTAGTTATAGATAATAATAGTAGTGAGTCTTCTGGTTGGGTAACTAATTCTTTATTGCAAACCAAAGATAATTCATGTTTATCTAAAATATCTATATATTTATATCAACTATATTCAAAACTTAGAGTAGCATTTTCTCTATTAGAAGATGATTCAGCCAAAGTAGAGGAAGTAATACAAGATAAAATAACATTACAAGTAGCTGCAACTGAAAATAAAGCTTTCTTATATGGAGATGGTATCAATCAACCTAAAGGAATACTAAAATACAATATAACTACAAAGGATTATAAAATAGATTCTAAAACAATAGAAGGAGTTACAGGTGGTAACAATGGAACTATAGATTATTCCAAATTAATAGAATTAATGGATAAATTAAATACAAAATATTTATATAATGCTTATTGGTTAATGTCTAGAAATACAGCCTCTCATATAAGAAATATAAAAGACCAATCTAGTGGTAAATTTATTTGGCAAAATGCTATATTACAGAATATGCCCGATACTTTATTGGGATATCCAGTCGTAATATGTGAAGATATGCCTAGTTTACATAAGGATACCAAAAGTTATTGTTCTGTACTTTTTGGGAATTTCTATGAAGGGTATCAGATAGTTGAAAAACCTGAAATTAAATTATTGAAGGATCCATATAATGCTAAGCCATTTGTTGAATTCTACGCTACCAAAAGGGTAGGAGGAGATGTAATAGATTTTAATGCAATAAAAGCTCTAGTATTACAATAATTAAATAATATTTAAGTATAGTGTCACTAGAACAAATATAGTGTCATTATATTTTTCCTATAATTAAATATAAGAGCGTATTTTACAGGAGGTTTATTATGATAGTAGATATTATAAAAGCAGCTTTTTCAATAATATCAATTATACCTGGAATATCGAGTATATTTGAAAAGTGGTCTAAATCATATCCCATAGAAACAATATCTAAAACAATAGTATCACTAGCTAAATCTATAACTGGTGCTAATACTATTAATGGAAGTATCAATAAATTAAATGCTAACAAAGAAATGCAAAATAAATTGCAAGAATTATTAGTAAAAAATGAATATGAAATAGAATTATCAATAATACAGGACAAACAAAATGCAAGAATTAGAGATGTAGAATATATTAAAAGTAATAGAAGAAATACAAGAGCTGATATTATGGTATTAGTAGCTGCTTTATGTCTAATACTATGTTTGGTAATAATAGTATATTGTAAAAACATGCCAGGTGAGGTACTAGGTATAATATCTACTATGGCTGGTATTTTCGGTTCTTGTTTAAAAGATGCCTACAGTTTTGAATTCGGATCATCAAGAGGCAGTAAAGAAAAAGATATAACAGTAGCTTCTATATTATCCAAAATAAAAAAATAGTATATATTGCATTGAAAAAATTAATGCTATATCATAAAATTAGGTGGTATTAATTAATAATGTATAAACATGTTTGGAACAGAAGAAGAAAAGT
>CAMJRB010000049.1 GCA_946408175.1 uncultured Holosporaceae bacterium | reverse complement strand
TTCAGTATTGTTACATCTTTTACAAAAGGATTACCATTTAATATTGCATTTAGTAAAGATATTAAAGAATCTTTAGTATCATCATAACCAAATATTCTCTTAAATACAAAGTCCATAGTAGGCTCTAAGTCATACAACTTTTCTTCTTCTGTTCCAAACATTTTTATACATTATTAATTGACATCACCCACTTTTATTATATCGTACTAACTTTTTAAACGCATCATATTAGTAATATAAGTTTATTTATATATTGTTCGTAAAAATGCCTAGAATCGGTGCTACAGTTAAAACATATAAATTACTAACTAGTAGTATACTAAAGCTGTATTAAAACACTAAATTATTAACTTCTTGATATTATGTACTGAAAGAATTATTGTAACTTCATCCTGATATCAGTATTATATATTAGCTAGTTTGTAGTTAATAAATATATTTTATTAGTGTATTTACTTAGCAAATGTACAGTATATTCTTGTACAGAAATTCTAATAAATTCTATATGACACTTAATTAATGTGCCAATATACAAAAATAATCTAGATACATTTATATTTACTTATCTTCTATTTTCTTTCTTACTATGAACCAAGCTATTAGTGCTATTAATACAAATGCTATAGTAATCATTATAATTGTTGGAGTAGTACTAAAATTATCAGATATTATTAATTCCGATATAGAATAACCTATAAAGCAACCTAAAGTAGCCCACAGGAATCCTGAAAACACATTACATACTATGAATCTTATAGGTTTAATATGAGCAGAACCTATTATTAATGGACTAATAGTTCTTATTCCATAAATAAATCTAAACATAAATATAAAAAATATATCCATTTTATTTAAGAATTTAAAAGCTTTATCTTTTGTAGGTTCTAATTTTGGAAATCTTTGTATTAACCAATCAATACCTAATTTATGTCCAATAAAAAACAATATATTATCGACAACAACAGTTGTACAAAATGCTATTATAAATATTTTATATATATCTAAGTATCCCAAAGCCGCAGCAGCACTAGCAGATAATAATATTAATTCTCCTTCAAATATTGAGCCAATAAAAACAACCCAGTACCCCCACTCTTGAAGGTTACTGAGTATCATTTCAAAATTTGACATTAGTTTTACATAGTACAACTTATATAATATATTATACTATATATTTATTAATAACTAAATAACTATTGCATAATACAGCATTCACGTGGTTTAGCATTATTTTGTGACAAGTCACTTAATACTGTTTCACCTGCGACTGTGATCTGTCCTATACAAACTTGAGGTACAGCTCCAACTGGTAACCATATATCATTTCTACTACCAAATCTTATTAATCCAAATACTTCCCCTTTTTTTATTTCTTGACCATCATGAACATCACAGACTATTCTTCTAGCAATTTTCCCAGCAATTTGAGTAAAAGCCATTAGACTATTATCATCTTCAGTATTAGTTTTCAATACTACTGTATTCCTTTCATTACATAAACTTGATTTTTCAACTGAAGCGTCAATGAACTGTCCTGGAGTATAAATTACTTTTTTTATTTTACCTGACATTGGAGATCTATTTATATGGACATTAAATATACTGAGAAATATACTAATTCTATATCTTTTTTCTTTACCTAATTCTAATTCTTCAGGAGGTTCGTCATAAACTATATTACATACAACACCATCTGCTGAACTCACTATAAGATTATCATCCTTCGGTATAGCTCTTCTAGGATTTCTAAAAAATAAGGCTACTCCAATTGTTATTAATAATGATAACCAAAATAGTGTTTGACAGAATAGTAAGAATATAAAAGAAACAGCAAGTCCTATACCTATGAATTTGTATCCTTCACGATGGATTGATAATGTCATATTAACGGCACTCATAAATGATATTACCTCAAATATACATTTCTTTTAGTTATTCTACCATATAGGACAATTTATAGCTACTTCCAAATATCAATAAAAATATATGAATATATAATAATATAGAAACAGTAAAAATACTAAATTATAAAGTATCATTTTCATTTTAAATAAACATATTATAAAGTGTATATATTTATATTTAACATAAATACAATATTAGATATATAAATAATTAACTAATAAATAGTACACTATATCTAATATATGTTAAATTTTTATTTTAAAATCCCAAAAATTGTTATTAGTTTTTAGTATGAAATATGAAGTATTATAAAAACAAATAAATAAAATAATAATATATACAATAATTAATAATATTTTCAATACAATAAATATAAAATATTAACAAATCTATATAAAATATGGAAATGAAGGTAAATATCAGTGACTATTAAAGCATTATTGTTAACTATAGTGTGTACTATATATATAGTAATTCCAGTTGTATATTGGGTAAAAATTAGTAATTTCTTTACATTTTTCATATTACTGTTAATATCATTTTTTTATGGTGTCTATACACTAGTACTTAATAGAATTGTAGATTCCCCATCTGGAAACAATAATAAATTTTTTATAAAAATACTAGCTAATTTTATTACGGCTTCTATCTTTTCTACATTATATAAACATGTATGTGTTGTAACGAAAGATTTTGCAAGTTACAATAATTTTTATAATATGGAATTAATTGTACTTATTTCTAGTGCAATATTAATGTTAATTAACATAATGTTCTTACAAAAACTTAATGTTTTATTACAAGTAAAAAATATTAAACAAGAAATAATAGTTTGTATATTAAATACCTTTATAATACTTAGTTATACTGATATTTTAATATACTATATTAGTAGTAGTTTTATTACTAAATTGCAATAGTTTTTAATAAGTAGCTATTTTTCAATATATAATATATTATATAATAGCTTCTAATATAATTTAATGATAAATAACTTTACAAAAAGAACTATAAGTAGTATATTGCTCGGAGGATCTTTAATATTTTTATTAGTTAAATATTCACAATTTTATAAAATATTGTTTTCTATAATATTAGTATTAATGTTAATTGAATGGTTTAATATAAACAACAATAAAAAATCAATACTATTTTATTCTGGATTATTATATATAATTATTCCAATGACTTGTATAATAATTTCACCAACATTTGATAATTACACAATATTATTTCTGTTTAGTATAGTTTGGAGTTGCGATATATTTGCCTATGTGGGAGGTAAACTAATAGGAGGTCCTAAATTTAGTCCAACCATCAGTCCCAACAAAACTTGGTCAGGAGTAATTTGTGGATTTGCGTTTTCTTATATAATATCTTATTTATATATTAATTATATATGGAAAATACAATTTCAAACAATATTATATTTCATTCCATTATTAATTATTTCTTCAATACTTGGAGATTTATTAGAATCTAAAGTAAAAAGAATTTTAGGAATAAAAGATACTGGCAATATAATACCAGGACATGGAGGAGTACTTGATAGATTTGATAGTTTTTTATTAACTACTTATGGATATATATTGTATATTTTGTAAGACAATAACCACTTATATAACAATATATTTATAAACTAATATACAATTACACGAATATAATTATGAAAAAACTATTCAGAAGAAAATATGCTAAACTATTAATGGTCTAGCACTTTATTATATTTTTTAAATATTAATTCCATATATGTATTTGTCTTTATATTTTTTAATAAAATCACGTACTTCTGGTTGTTTGTATAATTGAAAATTTGGTATTCTTTTATCGTCACCTTTCAGATTCAGATACCTATAATGATTAAGAATTGTCATATCAATTTTATACCGTGCCTTTTGATACTCTTTTGTACCTCGTTGTGCCTTGCTAAAAATCTCAGCTAATGGTTTTATTGCATGCTCAAATTCTTCTTTTGTTAATTCTATATAAAACGATATAGAATAGAAATTCTCCAGTACATGTTCGTATATGAACTGAAATGATTCTTGTAACTCCTGAAATCTTGGTGTCAGTTTCAAGTATTTATCATATTGGTTACGATTATTTGGATTCTCAATTTTCATTATTTGACATATCATACCATCAAAAGCATATTGAACGTAACGCATTCTGTTGTCTTGCTTTGAATAATCAGTTTTAAGAAAATTATTAATTTGTTTTTTGATTTGTGTTACTTGTTGTTCACGATATTTATTATGATCACAAAAAGTATCAATCTGTTTGTCTATTTGTAGTCCCACTAGTGATTTTTGTAGGTCTATATTATACTGCGCCATTGTAGCAATTTCTTTTGTATCTTCTGAATCAATTCCATGTACAATTGAATCAAAATATTGTTCATTATTACTTCCCTTCAATTTTGGATACACATTATTTCCTAGTAATTCATTTTTCGGGAATATTATTTTGTTGTCACTAGTTTTTATATCTAATGGTTTTTTATTATATAATATATCTTTACTATTAGATTTATTCTTTTTATTCATTTTGTCTTTTATTGCAACATTATTATCATTTCTTTTATCTCTTGCACGTTTCTTGTCTAATAAATTATTATCTAGTTTAATTTCACTTTTATTATTATTTACCTCATTATTACCATTAAAGTTAATCTTAAAAGGATATTTATATGATTTTGGTTTCAATATTAAATTATTTACAGGTGTATGTTCAGTTTTTATTATTGTAACTGCATTTTGAGAATTATCTATATTATTATTTACATTCTTATTAAAATATAAGTTAATATCATAAGGATTATCTTTATCTTCATCTCCCGAACAATTAAAATTAAAATCTTTGTCAAATTTAAAAAGATTATTAAAAGCTTTGTCAAAATCGTTTGATTTTGAAGCGAAAATTCCTTTACCTCCACAATTAAACCACGACCTTCTATCCTTTATTATGTAGTCATTATAATAATGACTATTATTTTGATTATACATCTGCTGAAAATCACTAATAGTATGAGAATACATAGTATTTCCAGCTGAAATACCAACCATTAATACTAATAAAACTTTGAATATTTTTGACATATAAAATCTCCTTTATAAAAAACTATAATTATTTATTTTATACTTTTTTAGTAAAAACAGTTACTTTTTTGTTTCTCACTTACATTGACCAATTCTATATTCTATAAAGTACTTTTTAATAAATTTTTTTGGACCAGATAGTTCTTGTAATTTATTATTTGATGTATTTTTATATCTTGGATATCGATATCTAAAATATGCTAGGATTGCAGTCTTCATTCGATTATATATTGTAGTGGTTTGTTGGTTCTTAGAGCGTGCATCTATATATTCCAAATGCAATTCATTCATTATATTCCTAAACTCATATTCATTTAATACATGATATTCGAGTGAGTCAAAACCATTTTGTTTCAGTACAAATCTATACATCTGTTCACAGTCTTCTCGCTCCTGTGTCCATTTTCCCATATATTGTAATTGTTCTATATTATCTTTTTTCATCATTATGGATGATACCAGGGCTTGATAATCACGATCAATGCACCGTCGCATTTCAGCCGTATCATTACCTGCTTTTGCCTGATACTCCTCAGGAGTATTAAAAAACTTACGCAAGTCTTCACGTACTGATATATCTTGCATATCTTCATTTATTACAGCAGGATTTTTTCTTTGTTTCGATATAGAAAAAATCTTTTTATTATTCATACTTTTTTCATCACTAGATTTTTGGAATATATTATTTTCTTTACTTCCATTAATTAAAGATTTAATATCTTCTTCTTTATTAACTATCTTTACGATAGTAGGATTTATTTTTAAGTTTGGGTTGTTCTGATACATTTGTTTATAATTCTTATAAATTTCATCAGCTAAATTCTGCCTTAATATAGAATTACTTGCATCTAAATTAGAATTACTTGGTAATTTTAAACAAAAATAATTATTTATTACAATTGATTGCCCTGGTGTATGTGAAATATTTTTAATATACGATGATTTATCTTGAAAATTGGGCTGTAATAGAGTACTACTTTGCATATTATTTTGTAATAAATTAGTATTGGGATGAGATTGCATAGTATTTCCAGCCGAAATACCACCAACTAATACTAAGAAAACTTTGAATATTTTTGACATATAAAAAACTCCTTCATAAACAACTATAATTTACAAAAAAATTAACATAATTCGTTAATATATTATTATTCTATAATTTAACACAAGTAGTGTCAAGTAAATTTTTTATTAATTTAACAAAAAAATATACCTTATCAAAGAAATACACTTCGACTATATTATCTTTTATAATTCTTTTTGTTCATCTTCTGATATCCTATTATTCATTGCATTATTATTTGTATTGATCTGTTGCTTATCATATCTACTAATTCTTTTTCTTGGTAAGCTATTTTGCATGCGCACCAGATAATCGATTAATTTACATAATATCTCTTTATTTAAGATCGCTTTCTCAATGTTATTTTTATTAATGTTATTTTCATCAATATTATGTTCATCGATATTATTAAATTTTGGTAATAAATTATCAATATATTGTTGTTTATCTTCATTATTAATAAATTTCTGTTTATTTACAATAATATCCTTGTATATAATATATTTAAATATTCTATTATTTAAATATAAATTACACATATTCTTAAAGTTTACTTTATCCTGAGGAGATAGTTTTCCGATTTCAATATAATTCTTTAATTGGCGCATATAAGAAACTTGCTCATCATAATATAATCCTCGTTGTTCTAAAAAGTGCTTTAGAAGACAATACTGCTTTGCATTTTTCTTAATATCATTATATTTACGATTTGGATTATTTAATGCCTTAGTACGTGTTCCATTTTTATTATTAATATATGCTCCTCTATTACGCGTTTGTATCTTATCTTTATAGGTGCTATCTGTTTTGTAACGCCGATGGTATAGCGCTAACTCTTTTGCTGCATATTCTTTGAGGTCTTCTTTATATTCTTGAGTATCTCTATATAAATCCATTGCTTGGGTATGATAGTATGTATAATACAAATTTTTTTTCTCTGGTGATAGAGGAAATATCCTTAATGCGCTGTTTATTAATCTTTTGATTGCATCTAATTTACGATTATACTTATTGGCACTCTTAGTCATCTTCTTGTTTGATATTTCATCCAGTTTAGTATTAACGTTTATTTTACATTTTTTCTCACTTATTGGTAAGTCTGGAGATGTAACTGTAATCTTTCTTGGTTTTTTTATTTGTTTTTGTTGTTTTGATTTTTCCCGGTGTCTTTTTTTTGATAATAGTGTTTCATCATTATTCATTTGCTTAAAAAGTCCAGTATTTAAAATATTTGTGTTATT
>CAMJRB010000048.1 GCA_946408175.1 uncultured Holosporaceae bacterium | reverse complement strand
ACTAAGTTGTTGTTTCGAAAAATATTTATAAGCATATATTAAAGCAAATAAAAAAATATTATAGTATAAAACTACAATTAGCTATATTATAAATAAAAAGCTATTTAATAATGTTAATAATTATAATAATCTTATTTTTATATCTTTGGTAAACACTATATTAAATAAAAAATTATTCAAGTAACTTATATTTTATAATATAAACTAATCCTAAGAAACAACAATTATAATATTCCATTAATAAAAATTATATATTAAATACTATTACACAATATATATGGTATAAAGAGATACTCAAATGATTACTAATATTATAATGTATTTTCCCTATTAACAATACATATTGTATAATATTTACTTCTACATATTAATTTTCAGATTCTTTTTCAATAAATTCATGCTTAAATTGTTTGAAAGCTTTATTTACTCCTAGTCTATTAGAAACTTCTGCTTTTAATGTGAGTAATTTTTCATTTGTTGATTTTATTTTACTTATAAATTCATAACATTCTTCTAGTTTCTTATCATTATTATTATAATTATTTATGCAACTTTGAGCATTTTCAAATAATACTTTGTCATCTAAATTATTACCTAAATTATGAATTTTCCCATTACTTGATTCTATTCTTATAGCATCACTTATTTTTTCCTTAAATATTCTAAATTGCTTTTGCCAAAAGGATTCTTTTACTTGATTACCAAAAACTGAAGATGCAATAGCTGAGAAATCTTTTTTTAATGCTTCAATAGATTTTATATTAATGTCTTTATATTTTATTAATTCTTTAATACTAGGATACTGCGCAGTATTAATTTTTTCTATAAAATTACTGAATGGTACTCCATCCTTTACTAAATTTTCAAAAGATTCAATAAATTCTCTTTTATCTGAAGGTAAATTATCTAAATTCTCTTCTTTAGGAGCAGACGGTGTATCACTACTAATATTTAATGTTGCTTTTATATTCTGAATATCCTTTAATAAATTAGCTAAACGCACCAGTCCATTAGAAGCTGATTCTTTATTATTTTTTACATCGCTTTTAATTTTATCTAAATCATTAGTTAGAGAATCAAGAGAAGTGCTTATAGAATGAATTTTACTTTTATATGACTCTAATTGATTTTGTATTTCTATTATCCTTTCATCTCTAAAAGAAAAACTGACTTTCATAAAAGAAAACATAGTAGCAACTGACAATATTGATGATAATATAAAACAAATAAATAATTTATTTTCAATAGAATTATTATTCAATAACTTATTATAATACTTACTAATTAATAATTTTTGTAACACTTGTCCCTTGTTTTTAATATTACCTTTTATATTATTGTCTTGTTTATTATTACTATTAATCATTTGTAAAAGCACATAATCTTGATCTTCTATATTATATTCTACTATATTTATACTTTATTTAAAAGTGTACATTACTATATACATGTTGTACATCATCATTATCTTCTAATACATCTATCATTTTTATTATAGAATTCTTAGTATCTTCAGAACATTCTATTAAATTCTGTGGTATCCAAACTAACCCAGATTCTTGAGGATCTCCAAAATGTTTTATAAAATTATCCCGGAGATTAGAAAAATTGTCAATAGTTGATAATATTTCAATACAATCTTCTATTTCTTCAACACTATCAGCATTTAACTCTATAGCTATTTCGAATATTTTATTGAAGTCTCCAATTTTGTTGTTATAAATTAATTGTCCTTTTTTATCAAAAGCAAATGAAACACTTCCTACTTCTCCTAAATTCCCACCGAATTTTGAGAATACTGATCTAATATCTGAAGCAGTTCTATTCCTATTATCAGTTAATGATTCAACTATTATGGCTACTCCACCAGGACCATATCCTTCATATCTTACATCATCATAATTAGTATCGCCATCGGGTCCAGAAGCTTTAGCTATAGCTCGTTCTATATTATCTTTAGGCATATTCTTGTCTCTAGCCATAGCTAATGCTGCTCTGAGTCTGGGATTAGAAGAAGCATCAGCTCCACCCATTTTTGCAGCTACTGTAATTTCTCTAGCTATTTTAGCGAAAATTTTAGCTTTTTTAGCATCTTGGGCTCCCTTACGGAACATTATATTATGAAACTGAGAGTGACCTGACATAATTCTCTTATTATATAATATTTCTATAATCATTGTACCAAGGTATGAGCAAAGAATACTACTATTTTTAAAGCCCATAAGAGATGTAATAAAATGGAGATTTTTGAAAAAACGAATTGTGCTTTTTGATTATATTGGTTGTGTGTTTATACAAAAATATATAATACTGGATATAAAATTATATTTTGTACTATTAGATACATGTAATTTAAAATATAAAAATTATCAATATTCTACAGTAATATGAACTTTTATTTCAAATGCTTCTATTACAATTTATGGTTTGTACTCGATAACATGTGTACATTATATTAATATTAACTATAAGATTATTATTTTTCATTACGATGATTATAAGATCATACTAATTTATATTATGTGTTATTGCAAGAATCGTATGTTATATTAGCTCATGCAAGTAAAAATAATGTGAAACATTATTACATATTTATTAAATAATTAATGCAAATATTCATACACTAAATAGCATAAATATACTTAAGCAATATGTTTTTAAATAAATGTTTTTATTAATAAATTGTTAAACACAATATATCTTTTTAAATAGCAGCGTAAGTTATATAATATAGTTTCAGTTATATATAATAATAGCTATTACTAATGTACATATTGAATTAAAGTACTACCATTACTAATGGCTCGTGCTATATTACATTACCATTATTTAATTTCTATTACTATATTTTAGATAAATTATGTATTTATTATAATATAAATCCACATACTCATATGTGCAATAAATTTATTACACATAACAGTCTCTATTGATATTTTATATACTATATAAATATTAATTAAATTTAAGTACGTATTTTAATATCATCTAAAACCCTTTTTAAATTTTCTTTATTGATAATTATATTAATTTGTGCTTTAATTTTCCTCATATTCTTATTAAATGTTTGTAATGCTTTTTTCTGCAATAAAATACTATTTAAATACTTATCATCAGGTACTGTAGCATCCGGCACTACTGCAGATTCTATAAATAATATTTGAATAGGACTAGTGGGATCAACTCTTAATATACCAGTTTTACCATTTTCTTTATGTCTTTTTATTAGTTCTGCCTGAATAATATTTGGCTCTGTTATTGTGTGTTTTTCAGTTGTTACTGAGTATTCTTTACATATTCTTTTAAATTCTTCTACAGAACTAGCTTCTGACAATTGCCGCATTTGCTCTTGTAATCTAAAAAATTCTTCTTGACTTGTAATTTCTATTGGTATTTCTCCTGTAATTACAGTATAAGCAGTTTCACTTTGTCCAACCTTACCAGGCTCTGCTTTATCAATTAAAAATACTATTTGGTAACCATTTTTGAGTTCTATTATATTAGAAAAAGTTCCAACTTCCATGTTTCTCACTGCATCTAATACTGGTTTTTGTAAATTTCTACTGGTTTTCCATTCTAATGTATCCAGCAAAACACTACCATTAGTAGATAAGTACTCTGCTAGTAAACTAAATTTAAAGCCCTGTTTAAGCAATGCTAAAACATCTTCAGCTTGTTTTTTTATTTTTTCCTTGTTTTTCTTATCATCTATTCTGAAAAATATTTCACAAACCTTATATCTTGTTTCTTTTAAATCATTTTTATATTTAGTTCTATATTGTTTTAATGATTGTTCAGATGCTTGGATGGATTTTTCCATCATTTGATAAAACATAGTTAATAATAATTTAGATTGCAAATTCTTTCTAAATATAGGTATATTTATACCTGCCTCTTCAAATGCTTTACCTAGTTCTTCTATTGTTTTATTATTATTTTTTGCTATCTCTTCTATTTTATCATCTATTAATTTATCATCAATTGGAATTTCTTGTAATTCTGCAAATTGTTTACGAACACTATTATCAATTAAACTGTCTAATACAGTATTTAATATTAATTTAGCACAACTTTTATTATACTTTTGATTGGAAGCGAAACATAAAAACTTTATTGTATTTAATATATCAATATTAGTAATAATATCATCACCAACTTTAGCTACTACAAAATATTCTTTGTTAGCAATTTCTTTACTATATTTATTTTTTTCTTTAGCATTGATTTGTTGTTGCTTCTTTTTGAATAAATCATTTAATCTTTTTAAATTTAAAATTTTTAAAGCTTTAGAAGACTTGTCTTCAATTATCATACCTGGTTTTTTTGATTTAAATGACGCTTCAGGAATAGCATAGCCAATTTTCTTAGCATCCAAAGCAACTGTACTAGCATGGGAATTACTAATGATAATACAAGCAGCAATTAATGATTTTATATAGTTCATAAGCAATTTAGTCATTGTTTATAAAATAACTTTAGCACAAAATGCTTATAATTAATAAACTAAATATTAGGACATTGAATAATTAATGATCAATAAATTAAAACTACATATTATGTACTATCTAATAAGTTAAAAAAAATAACAATACATTTTGCATAATGATTTACAAGTATTAATTAATATCGTTTATTGGCAAATCAATTTAGTTTGTGCATAATTTACTATATTATTAATATACTAATAAAGTTCCAAGAATTACCTAATATCAAATAACTCCACTGTTGTTTTTAAGTCCTCATTTTCTTGTTTTACAGTATTTAGATCATTAGTATAATCTACACTAGATTGGTTAATTGGAATATTACTTAGTTGCGGTGCAGAATTATTATCTACTGTTACAAATGTATGCTTATCATATTCATTTTCATTAATATTTATTAATGTAATTATAAATAAATAGTATATTAATAAAATACTTAATACAGTAATGAAATATTAATATAAACCAATGTCAATACAACTTGGCTAATGTAATACATCTGTAAGTAATTGTTATATGATATAATGTGTTTGAGAGCATAGCTAATTATTATAATGTCTAAAAATTTATTATTAATATTAATAATTTCTTCATTATGTTTTTGGGGCTGTAATAGAAGAGAAATAGATGTTGAAAAATTAATTGATAAAAAAGCAGAAGAAATATATAGTATTGGAGAAAAATATAAAATTAATAACAAATATGAAGATGCAGTATTAGCATTTGAAGAATTAGAAAAACAATATCCTTATTCTAAATATGTTGCTAAATCCCAATTAGAAGCTGGAAAATGTTATTTTAGACTAAAAAAATATGAGAGTGCAGTAGCATTGCTGGAGACATTCATACAAACTCATATAACTCATGAAAAAGTTCCTGAAGCTTTATATTTATTAGGAGAAATTTACTTTATACAAATGCCTATAACTTCTAGGGATCAAACAATTACTATTCAATCTTTAGAATATTTCCAAGGATTATGTAGCAACTATCCAAATAGTGAATATGTAAGTAAAGCTAAAGAAAAAATAAAAATATTAGTGCAACATTTAGCTAATCATGAGTTAAAAATTGGTTTATATTATCAGAAATTAAATAATTATACAGCTGCTATTTCACGATATAATACTATCATTGAATCTTATAGTACTACTGAAATAGCAGAAGAAGCATATTATAGACTGATTGAATGTTATATATCCTTGAACTTATTAGAAGAGGCCAGGAACGTAAATGTAGTTATACAGAAATTACACCATAAATCTAAATGGGCTAAATTATCCCAAAAATTAATGAATAAGTATTATAATTCAAATAAAAATAGTAGTATATTAAGTAGTAAAAATAAAAAAGTTAATAGATGTTGTTGTAACAATAAACTATTATTCAGTAAATCTAATAATAAATGTACAATAGTTACAAATAATTCTTGTAATAATATTAATAAAGAAAATATTAACAAGAATAGTAGCAAGGAATAAAAATATAATACATAATACTAATAAATTAACAAAAACTAAAGTCAATAATGATATAAATAAAATGATAACAAACAACAATACTAGTGATGCAGTCTTTAATAAAATATAGCAAGGGGTTTTGAATGTTGCAGTTTAGCTTGATTGGTTGGTTGATGCTCTATGGATTTGAGGTTAACTGGATGCACTATCTTCTGTTTATTTATATGCATAGTATTGTTTGTTATTACTGAAGTATTATGATGATGATATACAGATTATGTATATTATGTATTGACAGGTTTATCAGAAAACTTAATGATAAAATACTAATATGGTTTACATATTTGTCAAACAATTAATGATAAAATACTAATATGAAACGGTATAATTTATATATTTGTCAAGATTTAATGATAAAATACTAATATGGTTTACATATTTGTCAAAAACTTAATAATAGAATGCTAATATGAAAATGTATATTTTGCATATTTGTCAAAATTTAATGATAAAATACTAATATGGTTTACATATTTGTCAAAAACTTAATAATAGAATGCTAATATGAAAATGTATAGTTTGCATATTTGTCAAAAATGAGTGATAAAATTCTAATATGAAAATGTATAGTTTACATATTTGTCAAAAACTTAATAGTGAAATTCTAATATGAAAATGTATAGTTTACATATTTGTCAAAATTTAATGATAGATTACTAATATGAAAATATATGGATTACATACTTGTCAAGAAGCAATAAGATCTAATAGGTATAGGGTAAACAGAGTTTACCTAATGAAAAATAAAAAATACCCAGAATTTATAAATAAATTTAATAGTATTACTTATTTAGATAAAAAGCAGTTTGATGAATTATTTGAGTATCCAGTAGTACATCAAGGAATAGCAATGGAAGTAGAATTATATAATACTCCTGTTCTTGGTGATTTGAAAAATGTAGATGGTAATTATACAATAGCAATGCTGGATAATATTACTGATCCTCATAATTTAGGAGCTATTATTAGATCAGCGGCAGTATTTGGTATTAAAGGAATAATAATACATGATAGATCTTCTTGCAAAGTTTCTGGAGTAGTAGCCAAAACAGCTTCAGGTGGTTTAGAATATGTAAGTATTTATACAGTTTCCAATTTATCTAATGCTATAAGAGATTTAAAAAAATATGGATTTTGGATATATGCATTGTGTGAATCAGGAGATAAATATTTACATGAATTAAAAATTACTGGTAAAACTTGTTTAATATTTGGTGCTGAAGGTAATGGGATTAGAAGATTACAGAAAGAAAATGCTGATTTCCTTGTAAAAATACAAACTATTAATAAGTTTTCTACGTTGAATGTATCTAATGCAGCAGCAGTTGCATTTTACGAAGTAGCTAGACAAATGATAAATAATGAATAATGTAGGTTTAAGATAAGTTAAATATTATGGTACAAAATTTATGTAATGTTGACATAATAATAGGCTCTATACTTGCAATATCTGTATTAGTAGGATTTTGTAGAGGAGCTATTAAAGAAATTTTGACAGTTGTATCTTGGATAGGATCAATAGTACTGACTA
>CAMJRB010000047.1 GCA_946408175.1 uncultured Holosporaceae bacterium | reverse complement strand
TCACACTAGGCGTAATAATAATATAAATAATATTAATGCTTGTCAAACTTCTAATACTAAAACAACCAATAATTTCTTTACTCAAGATGTTTTGAAAGAATTAAATGCCAGTTTCAATACGCTAAATGATGATATACAACAAGATTCAGTGAAACAACAACCAAGTGTACAAAATACTAATAATAATCAGCAAAATCATGCTGCAAATAATAATACTGAAGAAGACGATAAAAAATTGTATCAACAGATAGAAGAATATGCAAAGGAATTTTATAATCAGTACAAGGATAATAAAACTGTTGATGATACTCCACATTGCCATTTGGATACAGCTTTAGATCTTTATTTATTACCGATTTGTCAGTGGATCTTATTCAATAGTACAGACAATAATGTATCACAAATTGGTGTAAATGCTCTTAATCATTTTAATAAAATTGTAAACAAGGTTAATGCTTCGCACGAAAGTAATTATGCCGATGTAGGATCTCAATATCTGTACCTCACACCTCAATTAGTGCGGTTGTTGAATGTGGCATACACTAATTTGTTATCAAATGAATTGAATAGCTATCACAATCAAGTACACTTGCAAAAGGTGCACAATAAATCATTGAACATTACTGCTTTACATGCAGTTCCTGAGCTGAAGAACATTATTTCTTATTGCCAGAATTATAGAAAGCTTTCAAATACATTGGATGAAATACCTGACACTGAATATGAAACGCGTTATAGGAATGAATTATCTAAACAGTTTCAAGATTTTATAAAAAAACTAAACAAGATGTTTTGTAAGTTAAACAATCATTTTCCATTATATTTTAATTTGATGGCATCAGTTGACAAGCTGAATAATGAGTTTTTACAATTTGGCGCTATTTTGGATCATAAATTGCATGATAGCAGATTTGGAGCTTTGCAATATATAATTTCGCATTGTATTAATTTGTTAAGTAAAGTTAATGCATATGATAAGGCTATTACTAGTGGTGTCGAGTCCTTCGTAACAATCCAGATGGCATTAGATATAGACAATAATGGCACTGGCAGTGCACTGTTGATTAAAGAAATGAAAAAATTATACGATACGAATTTTAGTAAATATCAAAAATTGCTTAATAAAAGTACAGTCGACGATCTAATGAAAAGAGTTATACGATTTTGGTTATCCAGTAATAAAAATATATCCAGTGGTAATCAATGTATTAGTGTTGAGGAAATTCGAGAATATATTGAGTTTGGCTTACAGACCACATGTTTGATAAAACACATTGACAGTTTCTTTGCGGAGAGAGCAAATTTAATGAATAGGCTTTTACTTAATGAAGCAAGTAATAATGTACCAGATCTTGATGCAGATGAAGAATCAGATTTGCTGTGCTTAATAACAGACATTACACAAAAAAATGACGATAATAATATTATTATTACTAAACGTCTAAGAAGATTAGAACACAGTTTATCTGTGCTTGATTTAGTGAAACAATATCACAAGCAGTTCAGTGATATTCAACAAAGTATTAGTAAAATCGCTGGCAGTAACGCAGCGAACTTTATTATCGATGATATGAAGAAATTAGGTAAATGGCTCGGTGATGCAGAACATCAGTTATTTAGTAATAATTTAGTGCGTAATTTGTTCCAAGTTCAAAATATTGTATTGCATGATAAGAATGATATTGTACAAGATTCCATACATATCATAACAAGATTAGTGACTGATATTAATGACAAATTGATGTTTGTATTATTAAAACTAGTCAGTAACTATTGTAATAACTATAATAATGGAGCCCCATTAACAACTGGTCAGGACAATGATGAACACCCATTGCTATTTCCTATGTTTGTGCAACAATCGACTTTTGCTAATCAAAAAGATAGTATAAAGAGTCATTTTATGAAGATGCAAGATGCAGATAGGGAATGCGGAGCAGCACAAAACAAACTAAAAGAATTGCAAACTCAAGGCATCAATTCTGGGGAACAATATAATGCACTTGTATCGTGTATAAATCAGTGCATTCATGTCATTGAGTATAGTAAGAATAAACTGCAACCAGAGTTACAAACTATTGCCGATAGGTGTATTAGTACCTTACAGAATAGTTGGAAGAGTTATTGTATGGAAAACGGAATTACAAATACCGAACTTAATATTAATATTCCACAAAATAACAGAACTGTATTAAAGAATTGCTTCAAATGGCTAAATAGCATGTGTTGCTTTGAAAATGATATGCCGTTACGATATAATCTACTTAATTTTCTAAGTGGGCATTACTTTTTGTTCTGGTATATTAACGATAAAAGGATTGCTCCTATAACTGATACTGCATGGAATTTCTAATGCAATCAATTTATGCGTATTATGACATAATACCCAAATATAAAGAGTGTTTTAAAGATTATTTACGGTATTTTAATAAAGATTTTAGAGATAATAATAAAGTAATAAATTTTATAAATTGGGTACAAAATCAAAGAAAACAAATACAATATGAAACAGTATTGAAAATGACAAATCAAATTTTTAATTCAAATTAACTTTGTATGAACAGCTAAATATAATCAATAGTCATAAAGAATTATATTAGCATGTTTATTACAATAATTGCAAAATATTAATATGAATTTGTTCTATTACAATTACGAATTGTTTTCAGTATATATTAATGATTTTTCTAACACAACATAGTAATAATGTTTCAATATTTATTTGTTCATTCTTTTTCATTATCAATCTTTAGTAAATATATCAACAATATTTAAAACAATTATTTAATTCATTCTATATACAATACATATATAATTACAAAGATTCTTTAATTGTTCATATGTGGTAAAATTAAATAGATTATTATAATAATATAAAAATATAAAATGGATATTATTAAAAACCATATGCGCCAAGGAGTCGGTATGGTTGTTTTAAATAAACATAAAAGAGTCCTTGCTGGTAAACACATGTTTATAAATACTAAAATGATTTCTTGGTTTTTGAAAAAACCTTGGCAATTACCTCAAGGTGGTTTATTGGAAGGAGAAACACCTAAGGAGGCTGCCCTGCGGGAATTAAAAGAAGAAATAGGTACTAACAATGTGCAAGTAATAGCAGAAACTAAAGGATGGTTAGAATATATTTTGCCTGTAAATCTACGCAGAAACACAGAAGATCCAGTCATAGGACAAAGACAAAAATGGTTTTTAATGATGTTTCTTGGTAAAGATGATGAAATTAATGTTAAAGCAACTAATCATAATGAATTTGATACTTGGAAATGGATGACTATTGGTAATATCATTAGATTATCCGTACATTTTAAACATAGTTTATACGTAGAGGTATTCAGAGAATTTAAACCTCATATTATTAATTTGTGAATACAGATTATTATTTTAATTAGTTAAGGCTTTAATAATAAGTTCTAAGTATAATACTACACAAGTAGATTGGATATATACTATAATGGATTTGCGTGTAATTATTTTTCTATTATTTATTGTTGGTTCTAGTGTGTTATATGCTAATGAAACCCACAACAAAGATAATAATATTACTTTAAAACAAAATAAAGAGGAAAAGATCATACCAATAAAAGCTATTACTTATTTTGAATTCGGGACCCCTGGCAAGCCATTAATAGAAATATATATAACTCCTTCTTGTACACACTGTGCTGATTTTGTATTAGGACAATTTACAACATTTGTAAAAAACAATGCAACAAAATGTCAAGTAAAATTAATATTATTACCAGTTGCTGCAAAAGATTTTTTTATTATGAAAATAATACAAGCTAGTGTTAGTAATACGATAGAGTACTATAGAATATTTTTTAATTATATAGAGAGAGCGGTAAAGTCTATAAAGCATGTTCGTCCAAGTAAAAAACAAATAGAAATGTATAAAGGGTCTAATAATGACCCTGAAATGATTAAATTCCAAGTAATAGCTCATGAATTCCAATTTACAGATGAAGAAATAATTAATGCATTTCCAAACATGAATGACGCTTATGAACAAGCATTAGTGCAACATTATGATGAAACGTCTAAAAGGCTTAACAAACTAATAAATAGCAAAGATTTGAATTTGCCATTAATTATACATAATGGCAAAGTATATGACACATTACAACAGGCACTTGATGCATGTAATGCAAGTAATTCAAAAAATCCTAATTGATACAAGTTTGTGAGTTTTATGTTTATGTAATTAACATTACATATTAATTAATATTAGTACCATAATCTATACAAAGCTATATGCTATACAATTTAATACTTCATTAAGTGTAGGAGATATTTAGTATATAAATTTATTAATTGATTGCTTTTTAAGCTTATCATGGTACTATTGAAAATAGGAATTTAAATATTTAATGTAATATTATGTACGATAATGGTAGTAATTATGTTTTAAAATCAAGTTTTTTAAAAGATTTGGATGATAGAGGTTTTTTATATCAATCTACAAACATAGCGTTACTTGATGATATTTTTACTAAAAATAACAAAGTAACATTTTATGTTGGATATGACCCAACTGCTAAAAGTTTGCATGTAGGGCATTTATTATGGATAAGATTAGTTAAAAAATTACATGATGCTGGTCATTATCCAATAGTATTGGTAGGTGGTGCTACCGGCAAAATAGGAGATCCTACTTGGAAAGAAACCCAGAGGAAAATGTTGGATTATAATACTATATTAGATAATATTAAATCAATAAATAATAAATTAATAAGTATATTCTGTAGTAATATAAAAGATAATTCCATTAAAATGGTAAATAATGATGATTGGTTATCTAAATTGAATTACATGGAATTTTTAAGAGATTTTGGGCCAATATTTTCTGTTAATAAAATGCTAACAATGGATAGTATTAGTACAAGATTACAAAGGCAACAACATTTAAGTTTCTTGGAATTTAATTATATGCTATTACAAGCTTATGACTTCTTATATCTATTTGAAAATTACAATTGCATATTGCAGATAGGTGGACAAGACCAATGGTCTAATATCATTTCTGGTATAGATTTAATAAGAAGAAAGAAAGATAAAGAAGCTTATGGTTTATCCATTCCATTATTGCTGACTTCAGATGGTAAGAAAATGGGTAAGACTGAAGGAGGAACTGTTTGGTTAGATGAAACTTTATTATCTCCATTTGATTTTTGGCAGTATTGGAGAAATGTAGATGATAAAGATGTAATAAAATTAATGAAATTATTTACCGATTTAAGTATAGATGAAATAGAAAGATTTGAACAATATATAGGTAGCAAAGAAATAAATGAAGCTAAAATAATATTAGCTGATGCTGTAACTTCTTTTGTTCATCCTAAAGCCAATTTAGAGGATATCAATGCAGCCGCTTCCGGTAGTAAAGTATCAGAAGCTATAGATACTGTTCAATTATATGAACCTTTACAATTAGATAAAGCGTTAGTAAAAGCTGGATTAGCTGAAAGTGCTACTCAAGCTAAAAAACTAATAGCAGGTAATGGAGTACGTATAGATAATATAGTTGTTAATGATTATACTCACATAATAGATAAATCATGCTTAGTATATGTAGGTAAAAAGAGACTAAAACAATTTATAATTTAAATATCAGTAGTGTAACATATTAAAAGTGTTACACTATGTGTATTTAATAATATTAATTATTATTTAACTTCTTTTTTATATTCTTTATTTATTGCTATACTGTACTTTTAAATATTTGATTAATCTAGAAATTCTTCAAAATGTATATTTTGCTTTCTTATGTAGTCTAAAGATTCCGGTAAGAGTGGTGGCCAGTATTGTTTTGTTAATTTATAATATTTTGCAAATTCATTTATTATATATGTATATACTATTGGTAATTTGTTTTCTATCTCCTTTTCGCCACCGTGCGTATATTGTATTAACCAATATTGCATTACCGAATAAGTAGTTTTCAAATATTGCGGAAAAATCTTATACTTAATATCATCGTATTTTAAAATGTAGCGTTTCTTAATTACTTTCTGTATATTTTCATCTGTGAGCTTTTTTCGATCGGTTAAAAACTTGCTTAAATCTTGCAAGTATTCTTTTAATGATACTATATTCTCATCGGGATTTGTACATATATTTTTATATGAATCATAATTTCCTGTTTCTTCATTAAATATATGCAATTTTTCATAAGACATGGTATTGCCAAATAATGCATATGGAAAACAAAGTATGGCAATGTTCTTTATTTTTTTATTATCAATTGCAGATATAATAATCTTAAGCATATCTAATAACGAACTGTGTAATTTATCAAACCTCTTTTGGAAAGTAGAACCGTAGTAATAAATACTATCTAGTTTATTTATTTCTTCTGGAATGGCAAGAATCGTTTCTCTAAGGTTTGCTGATTTCTGTTTAAGAAATTTTCCGTTTGCGTAATCTAAAAATATAGTAGAATATTCATCATAAGCATTTTTCATTATATTGAAAGCAGTTTGTAAAATTTTTTTGTTCTGTTCATGTACTGCTTTGATATCATTTCCGCTAAATCTAGATTGATCTAAAGCCGTTAATATTTGTGTTTGTAATCTCCGAATACATCCTTGAATTATTCGTAAAAATTTGCCAAGTGATATATGAGTAGTCTCAGCATTCAAAAGTGGCTTATCTTTTTCGCTTGGTGTGTTATTTCAGTGTGTTCCTTAATATTATTTTTTGATGTGTTTATATTAGTTATAGTGTTACTGTTAGTTGAAATTTGTAATTCATTTGATTGTTTATCAAATTGTAATTGTAATTCTTTAAATAGAATTGCAGTACTATTTTTATTTATTGATGGTTCAAATGTATTAAATAACTTAAGTACCTGTTGCACTTTTTGTAACGGTACAATTGTTTGTGAAGATAAATAATCACAAATATCTACAGTTATAAAAAAATTATTTTCAATCGTATTAATGATATTATCAAATACTACATTTGTTGTATCAATACACTCATTATATACATCATCGATTAATGTATTAACATTGTATAGTACATTATTGTACTTCGTAAATTCCTCATCATTAAGCCTAAACAGGGGTAAATTATTTTTTTGTTCTAAATTATTATTAATAGTACTATTATCCTCCATACAGTAACTAACATTACCAATAAATACTGTAAATAAAGTTAATAGAAATTTAAAATTTTTATTTATCATTTAAATTCTCCTTTTACTGATATCTATCCAATTGAATTATATTATTATACTAATTACTGATTAGTTAACAACTTCTAATGTATATATCACAAAACATATATATTATACTAAATAACGATGTGCGTGTATATGTATACACATAAAATTTGCTCCCATAAATAGTGGTGTAACTGAAGCTGTATAGCAAAAAATACTGCATTCTCATTATTATTCTAAATAAAAAAACAAAACAAGTCAAGAGAAAATATTTATTACTAATAGAATATATTATTATACATAATAATTAATTACATATTGTAAATATGGTAAAAGTATAGTACATTATAGCAATTGTTTATAACAGTATTACATAACTAAATTGTTTATTATTACTTGAATATTCTCAAAAAATATATTAGAATAAAAATAAGGAGTATTTCATTTCAAAGAGGTAATAATGAATAAATATTTCATTAATTTTTTAACAACTTCAGTAATAATACTAAGTTGTGGAACAACTGTAAATAGTAGTAGTTGTTATTGCATGGAATCTAAGAATCTTTTTCAACAAGATCCAGCAT
>CAMJRB010000046.1 GCA_946408175.1 uncultured Holosporaceae bacterium | reverse complement strand
TATTGTTATTTATTGTTTTATAGTCTGTATTAATATTATTGATATTAATACTATTATTGTTATCATTTATCTCATTAAAACTGTTAATATTAATGTTATTTATACTATTGTTGTTTTTATTGAACTGTTTTTCATTTGCACTAAGTTTGGTGTTTATATTTATTGTATTATTATATAATGTATATAATCCTTTTAGGAGCTCAGACTTTTTATCAACTAAATCATTATAATCTTGCTTTAGTGATGATGTTAAGGTTTCTATTACTTTTTCCGTATGCTCTAATTGTTTGGGATATTGATCGTTTCCTATTGAATCTAAAGATATGTTGGAGAATATGTGTACTAATATCTGATTAAGTATTGCTATACAATCCGTATCCTTAAACTTTGGCGTCTGCTGCAGTGAGAATAATTTTTTTTGTATCAAGTCATTAGTTTCATTGTCAGCAGTTATGTCAGATATCACAGCACGCTGCAATTTATTTGATACGCGCCTATCATTTTGGAGAGTTTCATATTCATTTTTTCTCTCTGTATCGTCTTGTATGCCAAGCATTTTACAATATCGTTGGAGAAACCGTGCATAATCTAACTGCTTTAATATTGTAAGAAGTTGTTGGTTTATAGAGTTAGATTTTTCTAATACATCACTATTTAATTGTTTAGTATTGGGATTTTTACCATCCAATACTTTACGAAATACTAACATTGTTGGCATTAACAGATAGCTCTTTTTTAAATTCAATGAGCGCATCATTATACTATCCAAATCATCATACTCATTATCTAATGGCTCAGAAATCGCAGCACCTTGCTCATTTAAAGAATCTATTATTGCCCATTTACCATTATTCTTCTTCTTAGCTGCAACAAAGCGACGTTTATTGAGTAATGTTTTTAAATCTTTATTAATTGTTATTAATGCAGCTCCTGCTAACTCAAATGTATTATTACCAATAGTTATAGTATTATCACCATAACACAATACATTGTACAGTTTTTGAATAGTATTCAAATCAGAAATATCTAAAAATATGTTTGTTATCTTGTTAATATCTTTTTTATCTAGGTTTTTATCTGTTAAATAATTATTAATGATTTTCTCTAGCAATTCTTTATGATTGTTTTCATTTATATCCTTTAACGCATCTGAAGCAAACGTAAAGTTTGATATTGGCACAATTGGATTCCACTCTTTAACATATTGCTGCCCTTGTCGTAGTGCATCAAATAAACACTGTAATCTCTCAGTTACAGACAAGTTTGCCTTGAACAATTTTTTCCAAGATTCACTCTTGTCATCAAAAAAATGATCAATAAAGCTCTTATTTCGTATTAATGTATCAGGGCGATATTTAGCTTCCGGATTATCTTGGAAAGAATAATGATACAGGAAATATTGAAAATATGCTAACATAGATGCCTTAGGATTATAATTTTCCATTGGATTAATTGTACTAAGACAATGATTTAAAGTAGCCAAACTATCCATTGGTATTTTTACCCCATTATTTGTAATTACTGAATTGTAAAAGAGAAGACCCTCATTATAACTTGCTTCCACCTCCTCTCTTTCTTCTTCTAGAAAAGCATCATCACTAGTCATTGTATAGGCATTATTGAGATTCAATAAATACAAAGGTACAAGGCTTACTGCTAGTAATTTAATCAATTTCATTTTTCATTCTTTTAGAAATACTCTTAATTATATTCTGCCATAATATTGAAATATTGTCAAATATATTTTAGCCCATATTGTAATTTGTTAGAATTTAATACAATGAAATGAACAAAATAATTTTTTGCAAAATAAATTATTAAAATTATATTATAATTTAACTATATCATTATTACTTTTTCTTTATTATACTTATATTTTAATGTATATTACTATATTTTTTCAAGTATCTGCTGTTTTAACGCCTGAATTTTAGTATATTAATATTTGATACATAAGCCCCTTGACATTACACATAATATAATATATAATTAAATTATGTTAAAAGTTAAAACTTGGTTTATTATGCAGAAAAAATTAAGTATTATATTAAGTTCACTATTGTTAGTAAATGCTCTAGAAATACAAGCTAGCGAATATAACCAGTCTCGTAATAATTGTGATAATTTATCTGACGATCGTGGTGAGGAGACAACCCCATTTCCACATAGTGTTGGTAACCATGAGCATAAAGATGATATAGACAAGGAACAGCTTGATAATAATAAAAAGAAGGTATATATTAACACTCCATTGCAAGCTAGTACTAATGAATCTAATAGTATATATGAAGAGAATCCTTATCTTAATGACAATAATAAACAGAAGGGTATTGATAAAAAGAGTATATTATTAAGTAAATTAACTAAAAGCATAACATCATCGGGTGATGGTGGCATAAGTACCACCATGTTAGAACAGTTAAATCACCAATTAAACAATGTAACTGAAGAGAACAAAAAACTAAAAGAGGAGAAACACAAAATAGCTGAGGAAATCAAAAAACTAACTCAGGCTCAGAAGGAAACAGTTGAGAAGAATGTCAAATTATTGCACAAAGTACAAGACTTACAAAAAAAACTTGAAGATAATACAATTAAAGATAAAGAAAGTAACGACCAATACAATGCTTTACAAATAGCCTATAATAAATTAATTCAAAAGCATCAAGAGTTACAAACAGACTGTAAGCAATTAATTGAAAATTATAACGAGTTAAAAAAACTAATAGATGACGGCACTGTTCATGCTACTTTTTCAAACACAACTAAAACAATAGCAAAGAATCTTGATAATATTATCAAACAAATCGATATAAAAGAACTAGTAGCAAAAGAAGATCATAGTTATTTAGAAAAAAGACTAGCACAAATCTTAGACAAACAAAAAACAAGCAATGAGCGTCAAGATACACTTTTCAAGCACATACTGGAATCTCAGAGTATTGCTCAAAACTTGGAGCTTAATAAAAATGAAATTGTTAAGCAATTAACTAACGAAATAAACGATGGTAAAAACAAATTGTATAAGCTTCAGCAGGAGTATTACGCTGTAAAAAACAAATTGGACATAGTAACAAATACGAACAAGGAATTGCAAACAAAACTACAAAAGAAAGATAACGAAAGTAATGACACATTATCTGATTTTCAGCAGCAGTATGAACTTGTAGAACAAAGATTGGAAAAAGTACAAAAGGAGAACGAGGAGTTACGGGACCAAATCAAGATCTGGCAAGCTAAATATAATGACATAAAAAACGCAAATGATTCTTTATTAAAAACAAATAAGAATCAGCTATTTGAAATTCAGAAGTATCAAAAGAAGCAAAAGGAGCTTGAATCATTAGTGAACAAGTTACAGCAAGAGAAAGAATCTTTAGTACAAAGCAATAAGCAATATAAAGATCAATATCAGCAGTATCAACAGAAGCAAACGGAGCTTGAATCATCAGCTAACAAATTAAAGCAAGAGAACAAATATTTATCGCAAAGAAAGGATTTCTATAAAGTTCAATATCAGCAGTCTACCAATGAATACGCAAAGTTAAAAAAGAATATTAATGATTTATTGACCAAAAAAAAGGAACTTGAAACGAAAATACAAGATTGTGAGAATAAAATTGATACACGAACAAAGCAATATCAACAATTAAAGCAATACAGTGATTTCCTAATGGGGGAACTAGATATTTTGCAACCACGAATTGATGATACTCAAATACAGCAGTACTTGCAAAAATTAAGGAACACCTATAAATCAAATGTGAATAATAATTCACAATGGTTTGATAATAAAAAGAACAATAATATAAATATAAACGATTACAATGTACATAAATCTAATAATATAATGAATTTCAATAAATCTAACAACAATCTGCAGCTTAATAATTCTTTAATAGATAAAGACAACAATAAGCAAAATTATAATGTGAAAACTTGGGAAAGCGTAGTTCAGACATATTTTAACGCTAACCTGCCAGATAATATAAGAAATATTCCAGAGCTATTGATGAGTGTCACAACATTGTTAAATCCTCAAAACGATTACTGGCGTGATATAATGATTATTGATGATATATACAAAAAAATACATAGCGACATAAATATTGCAACCGTATTAGCTAATTATAGACTTGATATTAATACGCTTAATAAAGCAACTAATGGTTTTTTTACAGGGGGAGGTAACAACTTCCTTTCATGGTTGAAATTTATGGTAGAGTTATTGACCAAAAGTTTTTCCGACATTTATAAATAAAGTAAGGTATTGATTCAAGTAAAATAAATGGGATTTGGTTATTATAATTAAATCCTGTTTCTTTATAAAATAAAGTATATTAGTCTATAAAAGTAGATAATCAGAATAATATATAAAAAAATTATTATTATTGAATACAATTTTAGTATATTATTAATAACTTATTATATATCCTATAAATAGTAATATTATAATTACATTGATGGTTATTATGAAAAAACTTTTTTGCACTGTGTTAACTACATTGTTTTTAGGAAATAGTTGTTATTCAAATGATATGGCAGATATACAGCATGTATTAACTAATCTTCACAATACAGAAGAATTATTCTTTAAGCAAACTCGAGATCTTTGTAATGCTTTGAATATTAATGAAAATCAACATTATTTTTTTGAATTTATTAATATTGTTTATAAGTTAAATATTCCTGAACTATTTAGTACAACAAACAATAATGACGCGAATAACAGCGTAATTGAATATATAAAAAATAATGAACAATATAATAATATATATAATATATTAAGATCTCGTGATAATCCAACAATTATTAATAATATTAATGAAATATTTGAAACTAGAAATAAAATAACTCATTTAAGAAATACAATATGGAATTTGGAATCAGAGAAGATAAATAAAGCAATTCCTCAATATAATAAAAATTAGTATAGTTTTATTAATTATTACTAATTTGTATAAAAAGTTTTAAACAAGTGCATTATATTTGTATTTAATTCATATGATTCTTGATTCTCTGTTGTTTTATAATAGTTGCTATTTAATAATATATAGCTATACAATGAAATGAATATGCTACAAGAGTAGGAATATTTATGTAGTAATAGTAAAATTATCATGTAGGGTGGTATTAAAACTTTATGGGCTAAAATATATTTGAAAATCTTTCAATATTATGGCAGAATATAATTAAGAGTATTTCTAAAAGAATGAAAAATGAAATTGATTAAATTACTGATAATAAGCCTTTTACCTTTATATTCATTTTCTATCAATAGTGCCTATACAATGCATGGCAATAATAATATAAAAGAGCAACATAGTAAGGAATATTGGAATACACCGGAATATAAAAAGGCTAGTAATATTGCCAACAATCATGTTAAAATATTCAATGCTATTCAACAATTACCTATTGGTGGCATACAAAAAATTGATAACATGTGCAGTTTGGTTACACTAGAACAATTATTTAGTACTATGTATGCTGATGTAAATAACAAATTTCTAAACACATATGACTCGCTATATGCTGCTAATAACAAACAAGAATCTAAAGTTTTTGAGCCAGGAGAATTGCTTAGCTATGTAGTCCAAAAATTTTGTGGTATCAATATATATGATGTATTCAAGAAAATATATAACCCTATTGCACGGCTTTTCCAAGATGTGTTCAATGATCCACAGGAAATTAACAATTCCGTAAATGAGATACTTATACCCTGGTTGACATCAGAAACAAACTTTAATGACTTCCTCACACAATATCACATAAACTTAACCGATTCAGAGAAATGGATAGTTTTATTGTTCTTTGTACAAAATGTGGATGTAACAGAAAGACTCTCCTACCTTCAAAATCTATTACAAAAAACAGAATTTAATGAATTAAATCCAATAGTACAGCTCTCTATCCCAGAAGGCTACCAAAGTGATGACAATGTTAATCCAAACATGACCATGGAAGGACTATCATCTGCTATTCAAAACGAGCTAAGAAATATACCTGTTCTGAAAAATTATAATGTACAAAACATATTCCTGGACTTGGGTGGGGATATTACAAATCTAAAATATTGGTATAATGCCGTTTGTCGTAATGGATACGTAGAAATAGGTAATAATACTTATGAGGTATCAGGTGCTGTGTTGTATACTGCAAATTGCGATGGTACACAAAGATTGAAAGGTAATCACTATATGGCTGCGAAAATGCTCAGTTCGGGACAATTTGAAATAATAGACTCATTCCAAGATAATGGGAAACAAAAAATGTATAACGAGGGTGGCAAATATGAAGAGTTGGATAGTCTTATAACTAGGGCAATAAGTCTTGAGAAACCATATATCTTGTTACCTAAATTGGTTGTATTACGAAAAGTTAATGAGCAGGAAGGTGCCTCCCAGGAACTAGAAGGATATGCAACTCAAAATGAAGTATGGTCTAAGCGCACTGATAAATTCTTTACATTCATGAGTCGAATAGGTATTATGCAAGTACTCGTGGCTATTGATAACCAGTACAAAGAGCAGATTAAGTTACAAACTAAAGAAGATGATGCAGAATATGTTCAAATGTCGTTGCAGGCAAGTATCGATTCTATATTAGAGATGGATAACTTACATGATCGTGAAACGGATAGTAAACAATCCAAACAAGTAAAACAATGTATTAAAGAATTTCTGAAAAATGTTAAAAACAACTCTTATGTTATGAATAAAGACAGTATCAAAACATTAGTTGATAAGATTGCAAAAGCATGGGAGATTCAAATAAAGCAAGGTGCAGACAAACAGCAACCCGCCGAAGAAAAGTCTATTATAACAAAATTAGTTGATACATTCGTGCAACATTATCAAGTAATGGAGCAAATAAATAGTACAGATAAACTAATAGCATTGTTCAATAATGAGTATAATCGTATACAAAATTCCGAAATTAAGACTCAGCGAACACTGAACATGCTGTATTGTGATGATAAGAAACAAGAACATAATAATTTAAATACACAAATTCAACAACCTGACGATAATACAAAGCGTAATACGATTAAGCAATATACTCCAAATAATACTAAAAAAAATGCAAATAATATAAATTATAGAATTAGTGCAAATGAAATGCAGTTTAATAAAAATAATAATAGTATAAATAAAACTAGTATAAATGAAAGTAATATCAATAATATTAATAATTTCAAAAAAATAAATGATAATAATACAAAAAATAATATTAAATATGGTCAATTAACAGATGGAATAAAAGTAACAGTTGCTTTGGATAATACTAACATACCACTAAATGCTGAAATAATAGTTTTCAGAAACCCTCCAAAAGATTTTAAACCTATGCCAATACACTTCAGTTTGGAAGATGAGAAGAGTCAAACATTAGAAGTCAGTGCTGAAAATGGTAAATTTGTTATATCTGGCAATAACGAACTACAGAAAACAGTAGGTGATTTCTGCATTTTATTATACAATGGAAATTATTATTTAGGTTGCTGGAATGATAGTGCGCCAACAGAGGATCAATTAAGTTATTTTGATCCGGATTATGAGGAAACATCTCTATTTATATCTAACGAAGGTATTGAGAAAATTGGCAATAATACTAACAACACTGCAAATACTATGAACACCAAACTTAGTGCAAATGAAATTGAAGCAGATACTAATAGTATAAATAACAATAGTATAAATAACATTAATATCAATAATATTAATAGTTTTAATAAGATAAATGATAACAACAATAGTATTAATATCAATAATATTAATACAGACTATAAAACAATAAATAACAATA
>CAMJRB010000045.1 GCA_946408175.1 uncultured Holosporaceae bacterium | reverse complement strand
CTGAATCTGAGTTATATATATTAATATCAGTAATAATTAATATATTTTAACGAAAATATAGTTTTATATTTGTAATGTATTACTTGTAATAACACATATACTTATTGTAACGTATGGTTATATTATATAAGACTTCATAGTATTAAATGTATTTTAATCAATATATATTAGTATAATAATGAAGAATATTTTAAAATTGGATGTAATATAATAAATAAAAACATTTTACCAGCTTTATTTGTAGTTATTACTACTAATGCATTAGTTTAACAAATCAAACTTCAATATATAATATATATCTAGTATAAAAATTATTAATAGTTATAAATTTTCTAATATAGCTTTATATATATTAAATAATTTTTCCATGTCTTCTAGTGTAATATATTCATCTACTATATGAGCTTGAGCTAATGGAGATCCTATTTCTACTACTTCAGTTATTTCATGTATAGATAAAGCATCTGAATTTCCTCCGTCTGTACCTATTTCTATTTGCTTATTTAATACTTTTTCTATTATAGATTTTACTTTATTTATATATTTAATAGATGCGCCTATAAATGGATACCCGAATCTTTCAAATTTATATTCAATATTATTATATAATTTACTTACAATATACTGCTCTAAATCGTCATGATTCCAAATATTAGCAAATCTTATATTTAACTTGGCATGAGCCGAAGCTGGTACTATATTTCTTACATTATTGCCAATATCAATTGATGTTATATTTATGATTGACTTTTCTTGTAATATATTACTGGCTATTGGATTAAATTGTTCATTATTATCATGTAATAATTTAGTAGGATCAATTTGTTCTTTGTTATTATCTAAATCATTATTTACTAAGTCATTTAGTACTTTAATGAATCGATTTATATGATTATTACAAGAGGCTACGTGACATTGTTCTCCATGAGATATTAAATCAATATTTAAACTACCTTTACAGCCTATTTTTATATATTCACCAGTATTTCCTTTGGAACAACTTTCACATACTATACAATAATCTATTTTTTCTCTTTGATTTATTAATGTTTTAACTAATGATTTCATTCCATTTTCAGTCATTACTTCCTCATCACTAGTTAACATTACACTAATACTTGATTTAGGATTATTATTAATATAATAATAAACAGCAGCCAACGCAGCAGATAGAGGACCCTTCATATCATTAGTTCCTCTACCGTATAATTTACTGTTGTTTTCAGTTAATTCCCAAGGATTGTAATGCCAATTTCCAATGGGAGGTACTACATCTATATGTCCAGCTATACATATGTTTTTATTAATATTTCCATATCTTGCATATAAATTAAAAACATCTCCATACTGGTAGATATTGGAATTAAATCCCCAATTATTTAATAATTGATTACAATATTCAATAGCTCCATCACTGTATGGAGTTACTGACTTACATTTTACTAAATTTGTCAATATATTTCTATACATCTTAATAAATTGTATCTTTTACCTATTTGTTGAATATATTATAGAATAATTGTCTTGTTCTATATTGATAGCTATTATCATTTAATTCAATTGGGTATAAATTACCAATTATTTCATTGTTATTAATTTTGTCTTTAAAATACTTATTAATTATAGTGTTGTGTTCTGTTAATTGTCTGTCAATTAATGATGCAAGATGATTAATATTATCTAGATATTCTTTGATGTGTTGTAAATTAATTGTATTTGTTTTGGTTTTATTATTATTAAATTTGATACATTGTAAATCAGGTTTATTCATTTCGTATATATTCTCATAAGATTTGCTATTTTGTATATTATTTGTATTAATTTTACATATATTATTATTAAAAATATTTTTATTATATTTCCCATTAATTGAATTATAATGCATCTTTAATAGATTCATCAATCTTTTACAATATTGTTGTTGTTCATTTAAATATTTTTTACATATGGCTTTTAAATTGCATTTTGCAATTTGTTCTATAATAGGGCTGAATTGTGGTGAATATTTTAATTGCTTTTCATATATAAATAAATAAAAAAATAAGGGATGAAAATTTTTATTATAATAGTTATTAATATTATCAAGTTTTGTTAATTCAAATAAACTCTTGAGTTTACTATCAAATTCTGATACTGTAATATTTAATTTACTAAAAGTATTTAGTACAGTTTTATTAACATATTCATTTATTAATTGACAAGTATTCATACCCCATTTTCTTGCTTGTTCACACCATTCAGGTAATGGTACCTTGAAATTATAAGTAATTATGTTGTCTATTTTTGATACAAAAGAATTTGTGCTATTATTCAATAATTCTTTGCATAATGCATTATTCTTCTTGTTAAAATATAAACTACAAATTTTACAATAAGGATCAGTTAAATTGTATGGTGCTTTTGTTATGCCAGCACATATTTTCTGCTTTTTCCAAATTATCCTATTTAATACTTTAAATTTATCTTTATCTTCTTGTAAGTGAAACTTATCTATATTTTTATAATTCTGAATTTTTAATGATTGACATATTTGATTATATTTTCTTTGATCGTAATAATTTTTATTATAACATCTACTTTCGAAATTATAATATATATCATCAGTACTATGTAGTAGCATGTCCTCTACTCCTGAAGGAATTTGAATACATCTTCTTGGATGTAATGGCATATTACTTGCTTTAACATAATTTTTGTATGCATGTACTTTTTTTGATGCTTTTTTCTTAGTTTCTATTATACGGTTTTCTTGATTGTATATATTATCAGTACTAGATGGTCGTATGTTATCCAATATTCCATGAGGCAATTGAATAATTTGTTTTATATCAGTGCTATGTGTACGTACTTTGTCAGCTGCTTTTTTCTTAGTTTTAATTGCACTTTTTTTAGTAGATTGTTTATTTGTTTTATTCTTTAAAATATTTTGTGTATTATTACTAAATTTGTTTGTATTATTTTCATTAGATAATTTTATATAATCTAATTTATACTTGTTCCCGTATTCATATTCTTGCTCGTATTTTATCTCATGTTCCTTTGTATCGTACTCTGAATCTGAGCTGCTACTACTGTCTTTAATTACTGTTGATTGTTGTTTTTTAGACGGATTTACATCATCTGATGTATTATCTTTTCCGTATTCATATTTCTCATACTTCGTTGTATCGTACTCTGAATCTGAGCTGCTACTACTGTCTTTAATTACTGTTGATTGTTGTTTTTTAGACGGATTTACATCATCTGATGTATTATCTTTTCCGTATTCATATTTCTCATACTTCGTTGTATCGTACTCTGAATCTGAGCTACTACTACTGTCTTTACTTACTATTGATTGTTGTTTTTTAGACGGATTTACATCATCTGATGTATTATCTTTTCCATCCTCACATTCTGGTACCTCTTGTTTTTCGAAACTATTATTATTTTCGTTAAATACTGTTGATGTTTGTGTTGTGGATAATGGAATGTTTAGTTGATTTAGCCCTTCCATATTAGATAATACTTTTTTTATATTTGCATTATTCATTGATTCATTTAGATCTTCCATACAATATATATTGTTTATTGGGACACTACTGATTGCGGATAATACTAATGAGAATTTCAATACTTGTTTCATAGTTTTTTAACCTTAAAAATATTCTATATAAGAATTTTAAAATATTTTTATTATGAAAAACAAGATATTAGTACGTAACATTTAATTTATTTGAAATAAATAATATAAAATAGTTGATTATATATTATATTTTAAGTTTTGTTAATATATAAAAAATATACTATTTTTTAATATTTTTTGTAGATTATTGGGGATTATTTTTGCTACAATAAGAATGTCAAGATAATAAAAAATAATAGAAAATTGATTCTTCATAAAAATCACTTAATAAGTATTGGATTGTTCAGTTTAGCAACTTTAATTGCTTGTTTACAAAATAAGTATTTATATAAAATAAATATTGAAAATATAAATAAATCTGAAGAATATTTGAATGATAATGAAGAAGAATCGGATAAAGAAACAGACGATGAGATAGACAATGAGGAATCAACTGAAGATACACAAGATGTGTCAGAAGATAGTAATAAAAATGCTATAGAAAAAACACCAGTAAAACTTAATAATAATGATTTAGATAATAATCAAAATGATAGTTCTAAACTACCAATATTAAAACAAAATAAAAGTACTATAGATATAGTTGTAAAGAGAGGAGAAACTATTAGTTCAATATTATCCAAGCAAGGAATATCTAAAGCAGAAGCCTTGAAAATATCTTCATCTATAGCTAAAATATTTAAATTAAGAAATATAAGAACTGGATTGAAAATTACATTAAATCTAAATAATGATAATAATATAACTAATTTAGATTACTTAGAATTTAAGCCTAATCCTAAATATAAAATCTTAGTAAATAAAAATAAATCTAATTTTGTAGCTATTAAAGAAAACGTTAAATTAAAAAAAGTAATGCAAAGTGTTTCAGGTACTATTAATCCAAAATCTATTAAAAATTCATTACAGAAATGTAATATGGAAAAGAAAATTGAAAAAGAAACAATATCAGTACTAAAAAATATAACACATATTCCTAGTGTTAAAAAACCAATTGATTTTTCTTTAGTATATGAGAAATATTATGATGAGGAAAATAAAAATATAGAAAATAAATTATTATGTATATCAGCTGTAATTGATGGTAAGATAAAACGCATATATAAATTTAATAATGAAGGTACTGACGAATATATACACTCTGATGGCACTATAATAAGTAACCCTAAAGGCTCCATGTTTATACAACCTATATCTTGTTATAAAAAAATATCCTCTAAATTTGGTCCTAGAATGCATCCAATAACTGGTAGATATAAAGTTCACACAGGAGTTGATTTTTCAGCTAATATAGGCACTCCAATAAAAGCAGCTGCAAGTGGTATTATTTCTAAATCATCTTATGTATCGGGATATGGCAAATACATAAGTATACAACATGGAGGAGGTTTAAAAACAGCTTATGCTCACCTAAGCAAAATATTAGTTAAAAATGGACAATTTGTAAAGCAAGGACAATTAATAGCTTATAGTGGCAATTCTGGGAATTCTACTGGTCCACATTTACATTATGAAGTAAGTAGAAATGGTAAATTTATTAATCCTCTATCATTCATACCTAAACAACCTAGACAATTAACTGGAAGAAAATTAGCTCAATTCAATAATTTTAAACATTCAATTAATTTAAGAGTAGCTAAATTAATTTCAAACAAAGTAAAAACAATAGTATAAAATTTGTTTGTTAAAAAATTAGTTAAGATTATTTATTATTGTATTAATATAATATTTATTTTTTCTTCTATTTTTTTGTGTATATTTTATTATTATGGAAGAGATTTACCAAGTGAATTAACTCTTTTAGACTACTTTCCATTAAGCTCTACTAGAATATACTCTTCTGAAGGAGATGTATTAGAGGAGTATGCTTTAGAACATAGATTAATAATACCCTTAGATAATATTCCTAATATAGTAAGACAAGCGTTTATAATAGCTGAAGACAAATATTTTTATAAACATGGTGGTATTAGCTTACAAGGATTAATTAGGGCTTTTATTAATAATAATATTAAACATTTATGGTCTAAAAAGACAGTTGGAGGTTCTACTATTACTCAACAAGTAGCTAAAAATTTATTGGTTGGAAATACTAAAAATATTTCTAGAAAAATAAAAGAAGCAATAATGGCATTTAGAATAGAATCTTCCATCAGTAAAGATAAAATATTAGAGATTTATTTAAATCAATTATATTTAGGTAAAGGATGTTACGGAGTAGCTTCTGCTTGTGAATATTATTTTAATAAAAGTATAAAAAACATAAAACCAGAAGAAGCAGCTTTTTTGGCTGCTTTACCAAGTTCTCCAAATGGATTAAAACCAAAAGCTTTATTAGCCAAAAGAAATTTGATATTAAAACAATTATATGAAGGTGGATATATTAATAAAAAGCAGTTTAAACGAGCAATTAATAAACCAATAATAACTAACAAAAAGAAAAAACAGCATATATATTCATATTTTACTGATGAAATACTGAGGCAAGTAACTCAAAAAGTATCTCAATCAGCTTTTTTTACATGTGGGTATTCAATTACTACTACTTTAGATATGTATATACAATATTGTGCTACCAAAGCTTTGGAAGATGGATTAATAGAATTTAGAGAAACAAAACCATATGTAAATATAAATTACGGAACTAAAGATTTAAATGAAATTTGTAAAAAGCTACCCAATACTATTAATGTAATAATACCATGTAAAGTACTATCTTATAATGATGATTACTTGAAAGTTATTGATAAAGATAATAAAAATATTACAATTAAAACAGATTATCTATCATATCCTGATGCAAAAATAAACAAAGATGATATAGTGCTATTAATAAAAAAAGGTAATACTTATGATTTATATAATCAACCTGAATTTACAGGTGGGATAGTAGTAATGGATTCAAACAGTGGTAATATATTAGCTCTATCAGGAGGATATAGTTTTGATTTATCTGCATTTAACTGTATTACACAGGGATTTAGACAACCTGGATCTACTATTAAGCCATTTGTTTATGCAGCAGCCATTGAAAATGGAATAAATGCTGATGATTATATAAATGACACTCCAATAAATATAAAACTATCAGATGGAACAGTATATCAACCACGGAATTATGATAACAAATATTTAGGTAATATTAAAGTAAAGGATGGCTTAATTTTTTCTAAAAACGCAGCTACAATTAATTTAGTACAAAGAATAGGAATGCATCATATAAGGCGATTATTAAAAGAATTAAATTTAACTAATAAGAAAATACCAATATCAGCAGTATTAGGATCAATAGAAACTGCGCCAATTAATTTAATATCTGCTTTTTCAATATTTTTAAACAATGGATTAATAGTATGCCCCAGATTTATTAAAGAAATAAAACAATACAATAATCGATACGTTAACCAATCTATATTAGATTCATTATGTGTTTCCCAGCATAAACAAGTAATATCAAAAGGCACTGCTCAGGCAATCAACGAAATATTACATGAAATAGTAGAGTATGGAACTGCTAGAAGACTATTACCTCTAGAGAAAAAATATAAAATAAGAATAATAGGTAAAACTGGTACTACAAATGATAGTAAAGATTTATGGTTTATAGGTGCTTTTACTAAAAATAATAGAAGTTATATTGTAGGAGTATTTGTGGGATACATGATACCTAAAGCATTAGATACATATGGATCTAAAACCGCTTTACCAATATTTGAACATTTTGTCAATAATTTCTTTACATTAAAAAATAACCCGGAATGGATATTATATTAATAAGCATCATTAGAAATGATATAGTACGATTTGTATATAAATAATTGTTTAATGAATATATATTATATTGTACTGTACATAGCTGTTTTTGTTATAATGCCACCACAAGTTATTGCTATTAAAAATTCTGAGTATATATATTAAAAAGAACACTAATAATGAAACAACATTACTGCTTAGATACTCAATAGCATTATAAGTATATATTTTTTATATATTATAAAAGCAAGTTATTTAGAAGTGCAATTATTTGTTCTTTTGAAATGGCAAAATTACCAAATAAATTAATTAGCATTAATGAATAATTACAATAATGTTATTGTTTAATTAATATTATTATTTAATTATTGCAAAATTTGTTATGCTGTAATTCTTGCATAAATTTACAACATAACTTATTGCCTTAAAATATTATGTTAAATTAATTATTATAATTGAATATAAATTGT
>CAMJRB010000044.1 GCA_946408175.1 uncultured Holosporaceae bacterium | reverse complement strand
TATAGAATTAATAAAGAATTTTGTAGACTATAATAATACTCTAATAAAATTAAATGAATTAACAGTAAAAGCAAATGATAATAATTTATGGAATGATATTCAGAATGCTGCAAATATTTTAAAAGAAAAAGATAGATTAGAAACAACAATTGATCCTATCAAGAAAATTGAGCTACAGTTGAATGATATTATAGAATTATTAGAATTAGCAATAGAAGAAGCCGATGCAAAACTAATAGAAACATTATCTAATAATTTAAATAAATTAAAAGAAGAGACTTATACTTTGCAACTAGAAACATTATTAAGTGATAAAAATGATTTACTTAATTGTTTTTTGGAAATAAATGCAGGAGCTGGAGGTACTGAAGCTCAAGATTGGGCTGAAATGTTGGCTAGGATGTATTCTAGATGGGCTGATTCTAAAAAATATAAAGTAGAAATAACCGATCAAAATATAGGAGAAGAAGCAGGAGTTAAATCAATAGTATTACATATTATGGGTAATAAAGCTTATGGTTGGTTAAAGAAGGAAAGTGGTATACACAGATTAGTAAGAATATCCCCTTTTGATTCTAACGCTAGAAGACACACTAGTTTCGCTTCGGTATTAGTAACTCCTGAAATAGACAATACTATAGAAATAGAAATAAATGAAGTTGATTTAAGAATAGATGTGTATAGGGCCTCAGGTGCTGGTGGGCAGCATGTTAATAAAACTGAAAGTGCAGTTAGAATAACCCATATACCAAGTGGAATAGTAACTTCTTCTCAAATAGATAGATCTCAGCATAGAAATAAAGAAATAGCCATGCAAATGCTGAGAGCCAAATTGTATGCAAAAAAATTACAAGAACAACAAGCAGAAACTAACGCTTCTATTAATAAAACTGATATATCTTGGGGGAATCAAATAAGATCATATGTATTACAACCGTATCAAATGGTAAAAGATTTAAGAACTGGAGTGGAAAATACTAATGCCCAAGCAGTATTAGATGGGGATATTAATAAATTCTTGGAATCAGCAATTGCAAAAATATAAAGTAATAATATAAATAAAAACATTATATGTTAAATTAACATGCATATAGCTTTATGTATTAATCAAGAAAATAATACTACTGTAAATAATAAATACTGGTTTTCTTTTTTAAATCTATAAAATTTGAAAATATTTCATTAGACTTTCTAATACATCGAATTGTTAATGTAAATTTCATCATATGTTTACCTAGTACAAGCTAACATTAATTTTTAATTACTATCTTATGATTATAAGATTATGTAATATTACATGCAACTAATGTTTCCTAGGACTGTTATATATTATATATGATATTGAATCTAGTAAATTACTAAATATATTTCCTTTGTGTATTACTTGTTTTGCTTTTAGTGTATACTGTATTGGATTTTCAAATAATGATATTTTATAGAATACCCAACCTAATGTATCGGATTGATGCACAGGAGCTCTTATTCTACTTAAATACTTTATAGTTCTTACTACTTTTTCTTCTTTATTCATTATCATTAATATTTTATTATTGTAATCTAATTTTATTTTTAATTTGTTATTTTTACCATAAAATACCAATATATTAGCCGATAATGAATATTCCTTAGGAATACTTTTTATTATAAATATATCCAGCCAATTACAAATTAATTTAATATCATTAAACATTTCTTTTTTATTTTTAGTTCCTAATATAATACAATCGAATTCGCAACCATTATTGTTAATATATTTAAAAGCACATCCAGCTCCACTTTTTTCTGAGTAAAAAAAAACACAATATAAATTCTTATTAATTTTTTTTAATAAATTAGTACATTTTTTTATATATTCATATGAATTAGCAAATATATTACACATTTCATATAAACTCAATAAAGCTCCATCGTTACATAGAGCTATATCAGTACTATGTTTATACATTTCTCTACCAAATGGTAATAAAAAATCTTCAATTAATTTAGTTTTATACTTATCATATTTATATAAATCTTTATTAGTAATATTATTTATATTCTTATACTTTTTCAGTATAGCTATAGATAGTATTACTTTGGAAAAACTACCACAGCGCAACTGAGTATTTGAATTATTTTCATGTACTACTATTCCAATTTCAGGACAAGAGATTATAAAATACTGAGATTTTAATTTTGGGAATTTCTGTTTTAAACAATTGGATAATGGTAAATGACTAGTAGATAAATTTAAAGGTACAGTAGTATCAGCGTAAATAAAACTAATACTACTTAATATAAATGCAAGTAATACACATTTACTCATTATTTGTATTGATTGTCTCTTTCAAAAACATTGCGAATACATATGATATTATGGATCCTAGCGGGATTACTAATATTGCTTTATTATAACAAGTAATATCATATAATCTTGAGCCATCTGTATTTAACGTTCCTCCCCAAGATACATCCAATAAAGCTCCTAACAATGGCTGGAATATACTTCCTATTAACATTACTATACAGTTAGTTAATGCAAGTGTAGTACCTGATAGGTTGTCAACTGAATTGTTCTTAGCACAAGTAAAACATATACATTGAGAACCTGTCAGGAATCCTATACAAAATACTAATAATAATGACATATAAAAATTAACTGGTAAGTATATTAATACTAAAAATAATATTCCTACTAATAAAGCTGATGTTTTTATTGTCTTTACAAAACTATTTATTTTGTTGGCAACCATTGCCATTACTATACTGCCTATTGCAACCCCCAAAAATGTAGTAGCTGAAGATATGGAAGCTTGTTCATTGCCTATATTAAATTTTTGCATAAAATAAGGAACTTCCCAAAGTTCAGCAAAAGCACAAATAGGTAAGTACATAAGACTAGCTATAATACTAGCTATTAATATTTGTTTATTTTTAATTAATTGTAAAGTATCCTTTATTATCATTGATTTGTTTCTTTTAGTATTATTGGATTCATTATTATTAGATGTTTCAGATGGAAAAGTAATAAATATTAATGCACATAATATACATCCAATAGCTGCCAGAATATAAGTAGTATATTGCCAGCCTATAGTATTAACTGCTTTAGCTACTGGATATCCTCCTAGAAGTCCTCCTAAAGTTCCCATCATATTAGTAGCTCCTCCTAGCAATACAAAGTATCTTTTAGGAAACATATTAGAAGCTACTTGTAAACAACTTATAAAAGCACAAGCAGAACCAGCCCCTACTAGAAATCTGCCTATTTGAGCTACTTGTAACATATTAGTAGAAGCAAATAATACTGACCCTATCGCACATAATAGTGAAGATAATCCAAGTAATTTCTTAGCTCCTAGTTCATCTAGTATAATACCGCAAGGTAGTTGTAGTAAAGTATAAGAATAATAATAAAAAGAAACTAGTATTCCTAAACTAGTAGCTGTTACTGAAAATGACTGGGTTAGACCATCGGTCATAACACTAGGAGAAACCCTTAATACTAACTCATATAGATAAAAGAACGCAGCTATTCCCCATACGAACCATGCTTTTTTATTCACTGGCTGTTTATCAACATTCTGTGGCATATTTTATAATAATCTGATACAATATACCTTAAAATTCATTTTAACATATAACTATAATGTCAAATGTTACTACAATATCTCACATTTTTGGATATTTGGGATGCTAATAATTGCTAAAACTACTTTATTGATTACTGAATAATATTCATGTTTAATTGTATATATTAATAACAACAGTGTTTTATTGTGTTATATATTATTAATAAAACTTGTCTTAATACTTTATTGTAAAAAGCATATATTTTAGAAAAATCTACCCAATAGTACACACAACATTACACAAATATATATTTATTATTACTACAATTCTGTTATATTTCCCAAATAATTTCTTATAAATTAAAAAAAAATAATTTAGTAAAAAGTATTGCTATTTTAGTTAACAACTGCACTTTATAGTTTGCCTTATGGATTTATTTGTTTGGTTTCTTAAAGAACGACTACATTACAGAGCAATGGCCTTGTATGTTAGTTCCTTATAAAGGAGCACGCAATAGTTATATCTTAAGAACTAATATTCAAAAATATTGTTTGAGATGATTTGTTTCCAGCAAATTTTAATCCCAATATATTATAATTTACATTGGTTGTATTTAAGAGTTTACACTTTACTGTTGAGCGATAACATATTTAATATTGTAATAAGCTATATTTATTTTTACTAAACACTGCTGTTATAATTTATATTTCTTTTATTAAAATTAAGCAATAGTATTTATACATATATTTTAAATTATTCTCAATAAATTATAACCTATGAAATTGTTCCAACCATTTAGAACTACTATTATATATATAAAAATTATAAAATACATCTATTTTAGTAAAACATTTTTCTTTACTTAGTATTATATAGTTATATTATTTATGATTACTTTTGTCACAGTTCTTTAAATTATTATATTGATTTTTATTAGCACGATGCGTATGTTGTTGTACATGCAGTTAAAAAGATCATTATTACAAAAACTATATACATTCCAGTTATTCTCAATATAACATCTGTTTTGTTGGGAAATTATATCCTAAAAATATTAATAATCATATGTTAAACAAATTTCCATTGATTCATATGTGTTTTATTGTAAACTATACTTGTTATTATTAGAAATTGTATAAAACTCATAACTATAGAACGAAATATAATTACAGGAGTATTATTTATAGATAAACCTGAGGGAATAACATCTTTTACTGTAGATAAAATTTGTAAGAGAATATTAAATGCAAATGGAATTACAATAAATAGAATAGGGCATATAGGAACATTAGATCCATTTGCTAGTGGATTACTGCCAGTAGCCTTAAATGGAGCAACTAGACTTATACAATACTTTAAATGGTCTAATATTAAAGATTATTTATTTACTATTCAATTTGGAATTAAAACTAATACTGGAGATATTACTGGTAATATAATAGAAACTTCAAATATAATACCAGATGTTAATAGTATTAATAATATATTACCAAAATTTGTTGGAGAAATAGCACAAACTCCTCATGCTTTCTCTGCAGTTAAAATAAATGGTAAAAAAGCCTATGAATTAGCTAGAAAAGGTGAAATTCCTAATATAAAATCTAAAAAAGTAAATATTTATAATTTAAAATTAATACATCAAGTAGATAATAATAACTTTTTATTTGAAGCTACTGTATCGTCAGGTACTTATATTAGGTCATTAGTTGAAGATATATCAAAAGCCTTAGGAAATGTAGGATGTACTGTTTCACTAAGACGTACTAGTATAGGTAGATTTAATATGGGCGTTCCACTTGACGATTTAGTGAAAATGAGTAATAATGTAAGTGAACTAATAACGTCAGTAGAGGACTTACTAGACGGCATCCCTGTGGTTCTCATATCTGACGAGGAAGCATATAAACTAAGTTTAGGACAAGTAATTCCAATGAATACTAAATATAGTAATGGTTTGTATTTAGCTAAATCTCCAAGTGAGTTTTTGGAATTAGTGCAAGTAATTGATAATTGTATGCATCCTAAAAAATTAATTAGGAAGTTAGGAGGTAAAGATGTCGAGTAATATTGATAATAATCTTAAGGTAACTAAGGAACTAAAACAATCTACAATAAAAGAGTATGCTATACATGAAGGGGATGTAGGTTCTCCTGAAGTTCAAGTAGCAATACTTACTTTAAGAGTAAAAAATTTAACAAATCATGTAAAAGAAAATAAAAATGACATTCATACAAAAAGAGGTCTTTTAATATTAGTAGAAAAGAGAAGGAGAATCCTTAAATATTTAAAAAGAATTAGTGAAGAAAGGTATAATAATTTAATTAAACGTTTAGGATTGCGTAAGTAATTATTTTTATAAGTGGCAAGTATTTAAGTATACTTGTCTTTTGTTTCGGTATTGTTTTAGTACATATTATGATTACATTGTTATTTCCAGGTCAGGGTACTCAAAAAGTTGGGATGTTTTCTTCATTTCTAACCGCTTTTAGAAGCTGCCAAGATATATTAGAAGAAATTGAAGATTCAGTTTCATATAAAATCTCGAGAATAGTAGAAGAAGGACCCATAGAAGAATTAACTAAAACTAATAATGCCCAATTGGCAATATTTACAAGTAGCGTTTTGTGTTTAAATATTCTTACAAGAGAATATGGATATAATATATATGATACTTGTAAATTCCTAGCTGGGCATTCATTAGGAGAATACACAGCTTTATATGCTTCTGGAGTATTGTCATTAAAAGATTCTGCTAAATTGGTCTATGCTCGAGGCAATATAATGGCTAATGTCTTTTCAGGAAATACTGACCAATTTTCCATGGCTGCAGTATTAGGGCTATCATCTGACATTATAGCACCTTATTTGTGTGGTGACAAAATTTGTACTATAGGAAATGATAATAGTTCTACTCAAGTAGTATTAAGTGGCTATAAAGAATCTGTAAATACTATAGCTACATTATTAAAAAATAAATATAATAATATTAAAGTTATAAAATTAAATACTAGTGGTCCATTCCATTCTCCATTAATGGCTCCTGCAATTATAGAACTGGAAAAATTTTTTTGTAAAACAGATATAAAGTTTAATAAATTTAAAATACCAATAATATCTAATGTTTATGCATTTCCATTTGATAATACTGAACAAATACAATCAGAATTAATAAGACAAATGGTAAGTACTGTTAGGTGGAGAGAATCAATGGAACTAATAGTTAATGATAATGAAATAGATACTATTGTAGAGGTAGCTCCAGGAAAAGTGTTAACTTCAATGCTTAAAAGAGATTATACTAATGTCAATGTTTTTACTTTAGATACTTTGGATAGTATTGAGAAATTTATTAACTATAATAAAAATAATCCCACTAAAACTTTTAGAAAATTCAGAGATACAAAATATTAATAATTATTGTAATATTAAATTTGTATTACTTTTTATTTAAATATTTGCAATATTTTATTGTATTTGTTTCTTTAATTTAGTGACATATTATTTATTAGATGGAAAACTAGAAAAGTTTTACAATGATTATTAAATGGACAGTATTTGTCGTTGGCTAATGCTGATTTTTATTAAATGCTTGTTAAAGCAGTAGTCTGCAGCAAGATATATAAAGATTAATAGCCATAGTTTTTTATAGATATTAATGTGCAAGTTGTAGTAATACTACAATATATTATTGCATATTTATAAAATAAACAAAATTGTAAAATAAAAAAAATAATGTAAATATAATATACTATGTGTAGCTGATTGTTATTGGAATTGTTAATAGATAATATAGTACATAAATTATGTACTAATTCAATAGTTTTTTATGTATTAGAAACTTCTGGGGATTTATGCTTTGTTTTATGTAATATAATATATATTATTGTAGTATAATGATATTTTAATGAATAATAGTACTATTTGTTTGTTAGATATTTCAGGATTTATATATAGAGCTTACTATGCTGCTCCTAATATTACTTATAATGAGATTAAAGTAGGAGCATTATTTGGTTTTTGTTCTGAAATGCTAAAAATACTATCAATTTTTAAAGATTCAGTATTTATAGCAGCTATGGATTATTCAAAACACACTTTTCGCCATGATATATATCCAGAATACAAAAATAATAGAAAACACATGCCTGAAGATTTATTGCAGCAGTTACAATTAATTAATGATTGTTGTGAACAATTTGGATTTAATATTCGTAAATATAATAATTACGAAGCAGATGATATAATTGCTAGTTTTGTTAAGTATTATAATAATACTCATAAATTAATAGTTATTTCTTCAGATAAAGATTTATTACAATTATTAAATTTTAATAATACTAAAGTATACAATCCAGTAAAACATAAATATATTGATAATACTGCTGTAATAGAAATGTTTGGTGTTTCTAAAGATAAAATTTTAGATATATTATCACTAATGGGAGATACGGCTGATAATATACCAGGAGCTTTTGGTATAGGTCCTAAAACTGCTAGTAAACTAATCAATGAATATGGATCATTAGATAATGTAATAAAATACTGTAATAATTCTAAAATAAAACAATCAATAGCTAATATAGTTTTATCTAAAAAATTAATAGAATTAGAATATAATTTAGATATAGATTATAATATAATTTATAAAAAACCTAAGAACTTAGAAGATTATTTTAAATATTTTGGCTTTAATAGTTTAATAAAAAGATTAAATAAATTATAATTTATTTATAATATATTATATTGAACGCAATATTCATTAAAGTGCTTAGAATTAATATTAAATTTTCAAAGATAGTTATTAAAACACTATTATTAATTTATTACATAGTAATAATTTATTAATATTTATATCTACTAAAAAAATGATTTATATATAATAAAGTATTTATAACTATCTATTAAATCTATATCTATAGCTTATTTGCTATTTTCTTGTAATATTAATTTTGCTTTTTTCTTACAAGTGAACATCGATATAATATACATTATTACTAATACACTTAATGCTTTCCAAGTAAATATAAATATAATACTTAAA
>CAMJRB010000043.1 GCA_946408175.1 uncultured Holosporaceae bacterium | reverse complement strand
ATATTAATAATTATGAATATTTATTTAATAAATATCATATATTTAAAGCAATAGGAGCTAAAGAAATAGTAAAATATTTAAACAATGAAATAAATTACAATACCATGCTAGAATTATCAAAACAACACTCAAGAAATTATGCTAAAAGACAAATTACTTGGTTTAAATATCATTAATAGTTCAATTTATATACTTAAAAAAATTAAGTATGAGTTTAAAATACTGCTAACAACTAATTTAATGATTATATGAGAGAAATTTACTTCTCTCATACTATATTATTTATATAATACTAATATATTATTGTCTTCCTCTTTTTTAATATTTTGCTATTATTATTCGGACTACTAGTTATTTGATATATTTGTCGTGTGATTAGGCTCATTTATTGTATTTATATTATTATTCTGATTACTAGTTATTGAGGTATTTGTCATATTATCAGTCTTATTTATTGTATTTATATTACTATTCTGATTACTAGTTATTGAGGTATTTATCGTGTTATCAGTGTCATGTATTTCATTTATATTATTATTTTGATTACTAGTTATTGATATATTTGTCATATTATCAGTTTCATTTATTTCATTTATATTATTATTTTGATTACTAGTTATTGATGTATTTATCGTGTCATCAGTTTCATTTATTTCATTTATATTATTATTTTGCGTAGCATTATTATTTATTGTTTTTTGTTTATAATGTTCTTGCATTGCTTCAGAAATTGTAGTACCTGGGAGGTATTTCATAATGCCTTCAATTAATCCAAATGTCTTAACTACTTTTTTATCATTCACGCCCTTTACAGTATCTAGTAATTCTTAACTATGTTTATATTGCATTCTTTTATCATCTTGTAATTTACTATTATTGTCTAGTGTTTTTACCTTTTCTCGAAATAAGTTAAATGATCCAAATGGTATCCCATTCTTCTTCCAATCATTTGTCTTATCATATATGAACTTATGATAAGTGACTATATCCCAATATTTGTTAATTAATTTAGTAATATTAAACTCTTTATCAATTTGTTCTATTGCTTTTGGTGATGATAAAATATTTTTATAACACTCTACTGGCGAATCAACTGCTAGTAATCCTTTTTTATAAAATATACGTCCATCTATAGTATGTTTTATATATACTGATTTGAATGCATGACAGTAAATCCCTAATTTGATTAGTTCGATTATTTGCTCAGCACTAAATACTTCTTGCTTACGCTGCATTAATAGTGGTATTAAATCTAATATAATGTTGTTTATTATATCTTTATAATTTTCATATGTTAATGCATCTTGTATTTCTGTTCTATACAATTCATAATAGTTGTTATTTTTCTTTAATTCTTTAACATCAATTTTTGTATAACAATTTTTTAATCCGCAATAAATACAGCTATTTACAAAGTCAGTAATTGATCTATCTTTATAAAATTGTTCTACGATATCACGTCTGAATGTGATTATTAACTCTGTGGCAAAATTCCTTACTGTATAAAGCCAATCTGATTGAGACCTACTCGTATTCCAACTAATAGTTTTCTCATTTAAGTAATCAACTATATAATAAGTATTACAGTATAATAAATAACTTAGTAATGATATATAATGTTCTTTATTAATTAACTTTTGATTATAACATTCTTTAATTCTTTTAATGAATGTTAAATATTCATCTTTGTCATTGAATTTTAATATGTTGACTAAAGAGTCATTAAATATCATGTGTGGCTTTATATACCAAGCATTGTGATCACCTTGTTGTGCAAAATATTTCTTTACAAAGTTAACAAAGTATTCATTTTTTATTTGTTTAATTGCATCTTGTGATTTACTCAATTTCATTTGTTTATAATAATCATTTATATGATGTGTATGTTCATATACTTCATTAGATATATTTGTAATAAATTTTATTTGAGTATCATTTAATTTTTCATTATTTCTAAATGACAACATTGCATTATTACGTAATATATAGTATTACATAAAATAATCCATAGAATAAAGACTGCTATTTGCACACAGTACCAGTGAAATTAATAAAAATTTAACATTAATTTGCATGATTTAACTCCATAAGGTAAAACTTTTCACTTTATTATTACATAATATAAGTTAATTATTAATTAATGCAATAACTAATGATTAAATTCTCCATTAACAATACTGATTATATGTGCATTATTATTATAATTAGTAAATTTTCTGTAAATATTAATAAATAATTAGTAAGAAAAATCAAATATATAATGCTTGACGTAAATTACTAACTGAGTTAATATAAATATGAGAGGTTACTATAATCATTAGGTAATTATGAACTGTAAATTGTTAAACGTAAGAAATATGTTAGTATTAGGTAGTGTTATCACTACAATTTTAAGTATTTCCTGTATATATGCAATGGATGATAATAAAACACAAGAAATTACTACATTTAATAACGATGTACTGAAAGACAAGGCTGATTCACAACAAGAGAATAAAAATAATCAAATTGAAAGTAAATCTTATACTTTTATGAGTAGTTCTGTTTATAGATCCGATGGTAGCAACTATGATAGTGCTTCACACACAAGTGAGCGGACAATATCTGGTAATCATGATGGTACAACATATGTTAATGAATCAACTACAAAGGACAGAAAAACACGTATAAATGATAAAGAATTTGTTGGATCCTCAAAAGAGAATAAAGAAGCAAATTACGATCTAAACAAGAATGTAGTATTCTCCAGAAGTAAAAGCTTGGCAGACTTAAAAACCGATAAGAAGAAAATGTCTGTTACTGCAAATAAACAATATAATAGAGATCGAGGATCATCCATTGAGAATAAAGTAGTACAAAATGGCAAAGAGATTTCCAATATAAATAAAACTTATAATATAAATGAGACATCAAAATGTAGAAGTGATTCCAAACAAATTAATAAACAGAATAAAAAAATGTGTTCAGATTTTTACCGTGGATTCTTGAAAGATGCTAATGAAACAGATAAAACTATTGAAGGTAATAAAAACCTTATTACAAGTAGCGAAAACATAAAGTCCAATAAATCTGACATGTCGTATTTGGATAAAAATGAAGAGAAATTTAATCATGAATTTAAGAAAAATCTAGATTATGATAAAAATATTAACAGTATAAATAAATCTAAAGATGATATGTCGTATTGGAACAACAAAGAACGTAAATTAAATCGTGAATTTAAGAAAAATCTAGATGATAACAACAATATTAATATGTATAAATCTAGAACCGATAAAAATAATAATAACAATACATGTTATGGTGAAGATTGTAATAACAAAGCAAATGCTAAAAATAATTTGATTAATTCTAAGAATAAAGTAAATGAGTATAATACTAATAATATTGGTAATTCATCCTATATGGAAGATTTTGACGAGTTAAATAATGACCCTGAATTAACTAAATAGATAATAAACCAATAATAAAACTAATTGAAAAAATAAATAAGTACAGTAATGTTGAGAATAAATTAAATATTGATACTTTGAATAAAAAGTATATTTAATCAATATTATTAAAACACTAATGTTAATAACTGATTAATTATTGCATTAGTGTTGATGAGTATTAAAATAATGGAGTAGTAATATTATAACCACAATTTTTGTATTATCTTTAAATACTTCGTATTATCTTCAAATACTTCTCAAAATCTTCATAGCAGTTTCATAATAGACCATACTTTATATTAGATTAAGAATTTATCAATTGATAATAATTTATAAATTAATATGATAGAGTAAGTAATAAAATCTCAATTTAGCTAGTTATTCAATAATTAACATAGTTAGATTTTAAATTCAAATTATTTTGTTTAAATATCATGAATTTAATATTATATAACTCACATATTTTAAATAGAATAATATACTTAACAATATCTAATTTGTTATATAATTTTATAATCATTTTAATTATATTGATTATTTACTTTGAGTAATATGGTAGTTGATTTATTAATTAATTAATTAATTATTAACTACCTCGGATATATTAGAATTGTATTGATATATATATTTGTATTACAGTTTGTGTATTTATTTTTCCATTTTTCAAATATTAACTGATATCTAATCAAATATTCACTAATATTTAACAAATAAATCGTAGTATAAAAATGCAAAGTTTGATTTTGAGGTCGTAATGACAAAATTTTTCAAGAAAGTATTCATTTGTGGAATACTATTAAGTAGCGTAGGTGCTTACTCAAATGATGGTGGAGTATTAGCTGACTTATATCCAAAGTTATCAGATGGTAATTTAACGCTAACTGAATCTTCTTTAACAATAAATGACAATGTTACAACACATAATGATATTGTAATAGGAGCATTAGATGACAATATTATAACAAAGACTGTTGATGAGTCCAATAATAATATCTTAAAAGCAACTAACCTTCCTGTAGCAAAAACAGATGATGGAATAGTGTGGAAATACTCTGATGACAGTTCTGCGTTAGATATCATTCCAGTAGGTGGTGAAAATGCTGTTTATAGACTATATGGTACTGATAATAAGTATATATGCTCAATTAATGATGTTGAAGATGTGGAAAATAAATTATATGAAAAATATGATGGCAAATGGTATGCTAATAGCGATAATGGTAACGATTTAACTACCGTTGGTGATACAGAAGTAATAGTAATTGACCTAGCATCAAATACCGAATATTCACTTGCGTCTGGTGATAAGCCGAATTTATTATTTACTGGGACATTAGCAACTCAAGGCACCGATGGTAAGTGGTATAAAGGGACTGATACTACTAGTAGTGATAAGCTATCATTACCTAAAGTACAACTAACAATAGAAGATGGTAAAACATTAACTATTGGTAATAAAATAACACACTTGACTAATCAGCCAGTTACTAAATTAGATGGGGAAGATGCACTTGCTAATACAACGGTTGATTATGATAAGAATGAACAAGCATCTATTATTTTCACGGAATTTTCCGAAATCTTATCAGGTTCTAATGCTAAACTAGTTTTATCAAATGCAGGTCCAGATAATTATGTACATTTAAATAGTAATACAACAGATATAAATAATTCAGTGAAAGAGACAACAGTTATATTGGAACCAGGATGTAGCATTGGTACCACTAATCTTCCATTACAGATCGAACAAGGTACAACAGATTTAAGTAAGTATTTCACAACAACAACAGATACAGAAACCGAAAAAACATTACTTGAAGGAAATTCAACAGCAGGTGCATTACTTAATGCAGAAATTAATGGTAAAGTTGATATATTTAGTCAAATAATACCTTTAGATACTACTGGAGATGCAAAATCTGAAATGATAGGTCTTGTTAATAATTCAAATATATCTCAAGTATTTCCTAATATTACTAGTCAATCCGGGGGACAAATTACTTTGGAAGTTCCATATACGTATAATATAGATGGTGGAAGTGCATATAACAGCCTTGAGGATATTTCTGACAATGTACAGGCAAATAATAAAGTTGTAATAAACTTAGTATCTAAAGATAAACTTGCTGGATTATTCAAGAATGGTACAGAAATAGATTATAAAATGAATGGTAAAAATACTGAAAATATTTCAGAACTCATAGATAATACAATTGCATATGCACATAACATAGATGGTACTAGTACAACAGACGTATATTTAGATGTATCTTCGTTAAAGAAATTTGATAATACTTTTAAGTCTGATGAATATTTATATAGTGGTCTAGAAGGTGCAAAGAAATTAAATGTAATCCCATTGGATGGTGATGCATTTGTAATACCGTGTAATGATAAGTCTGAATCAACTAGTCCTGGTGATACCGTATCTGCATTTAATTTAATAGCTAGTACAGATAAAAATTCAGATGTAATAAAGAAATATATTGAACCAAATATGAACGATACAAAAGTAAAAACAGCAACTGGAGAAGCATTAGATCCACAACCTGCAACAATCACTTATTCAACAAAATTATCAAAAGTAGGTGCTTCTGATAGTAAGAAAACATTACTTCTGAATTCATTAAATAATACTCGAAATAGAAAAGTATTACTAGATGAAAGTTATTTAAATGTAAAATCAAAAGATAATAATGATATTAACATAGGTACACTAGAATTAAATAATGGTAGTGAAATAACTCTTTTTGGAACAAACACTGTTCAAAATTTAGTAATGGATCCTACATCCAAACTGAGAATAAGAGGAAAATTTATCTGGGGTTCAGCAGCAGTATAGATTTTATTAGATTTATAAATTAGTAATATAAATAAAATTAATGTAATGGTTGGGAAGGAGATAATAAACACTTCTCCCAATTGATTTTATATATATTTATTTATTAATAATGAGTTATTCTACAATTTATTTAAAGAGTTAGTATTAAATTTACTATTTATTATTACAATATAATTAAGGATAACGTAGTGAAAGGTACTTACTATGAAACTAAAATATTTTTTAATACTATTAACGATAACTTTTATAAGTAATAATTTAGTATATACTATGAATGTAGAAAATAATACTGAATTCGAAAACAATTATGCGAATAATGAGAGTATGATATCTACATCTAAATTAAAGATAATTGATAAGAATTTATATAAAAAATCTGAAAATAATACATTTAATAAAGAACATGATAGTATTCAACATAAAAAACAAGAATATAAAGATGATGGTGTAATATTCGGTAAGAATGGCAATGATAATAATAATATCAACGAAAGTGTGATATTCGGAAATAACATCAATGAAAGTATAATATTTGATAAGAATCATAACAATCTCAATAAGAACAGCAATGATAATAATAATATCAATGAAAGTATAATATTCAATAAGAATAACAACAATATCAATAAGAACAGCAATGATAATAATGATATTAACGAAAGTGTGATATAATGAAAGTGTAAGATTCAATAAGAATAACAACAATATCAATGAGAATCGCAATAATAATAATATCAATGAAAGTGTGAGATTCGAACATAAATTGACTTCAGAGGAACAGAAATTAAAGGAATACTATAACACAAGCAATCCAATGAAAAAAGGTACGGTATTTAAAAAGAAGGATAAAGAAAATGAATTTGCTAGAGAAACAAAGCAACAACAAATGCCAATAGTTTTGATAAACGACATAATATATCCAACAGACAATCCGAACGAAGAAATTCCGTCTGGATTTTCTACAATACTAAATGTAGGTCAAATGCATAATACAAAAGATAATAAAAATGAATCGGCCAGTAAAGATACAAATAATAATAATGAATTACAACAATTATCTGAAATTATAAATGAAAGTGAAATAAATCTTCAAAAATTCCATGGTACAAATATTGATGAAACATTTAATGAACAGAAACAATATAACAATGAAAAAGACAGTAAAAAAGTATCTAATATAGATAACAAGACATCTTACAATAATAACACTGATGCAATAGAGGATCAAATGGATAATTTAAATATAGATGAAATAACAGGGGAAAAATATTCAAAAGAAGCAAGTGAATTCAGCTTTATTGATCCAAAAAAACAAATAATAACGAATACATTCAATAAAGCATTTGCGGACCAAAAAATAGAAAAAGATCTAAACGATGACGGATGGGTCATATCGGGAAATGATCAGCAAACGGGAATAGCAAAAATGGTGTCTGACATACAACAAGATAGTTATATGAGAAGTAAATATGAAGAAGAACAGAAAAATGTAGTACAAACAAAAACATCTACTAATACTAACCAAGAAATAGATAAAAATGTAAATAAATTAGAACAGGAAGAATGGGTAATACCATAGCAAGAGTAGTCAAATAATAAAACATTGGGAGAATATAATTCTCCTATATTATTATTAATATAATTAATTAGTTGTATTATTATAAGATATAATATTAATTCAATGAAAGACATTGTTAGATTAAATCTGATAGCAAATTAATATACAAATACTTAAAAATGAAATTATAATAATTAAATTGCTTGTGATGTAATAAAAATGAATTAAAAGGTAAATTACAATTAACAATGTAGTATCGTGTGTATTTATAAATTTAGTTTTATTAGGTTAATATTACTCATACTGACCGATGAATTTTCTATTATGATGATGCAATTATATTGCATATTGAGTTATTGTAATACATAATTACTTATCTAAATCCTTATTATTGTAAAAATTAATTAATATTAAAACACAATTAATTGTAGAATAGCATATAAATACTATAAAACTTAATAGTATATTTTGACTCAAAAAACCAATAAAACAAATACTAATAATTAATAATAAAAATGAAATAATAATTATAAAAAAATCATTAGAAAATATTGCTAATATAGAAAGTACTATATATAGTAATAGCAATAAATATAAATAAATTTGCATAAATGAAAATAGTTATTATATATAATTGTAGTTTATAACATTGTGTATATATGTATTATTGATTGCATGTAAAAAGAATTTATATGTTTGGTATTTTTTTATTTATATGAATTATAGAAATTACAATTGGGAACTGCAGTAATATTTATTGATACTGTTATATTACTCAAATATAGTATAATATTTTTAGCAATACATAATAATAAATTATAAGCAATTGGAAAAGCAAATTTAAAACAAATGGTTAAGAAATTTAACATTTTAATTATTGTTTACAATACACATATGCATTTTAACATTTTATTTACTAAAAGAGTATTTATTCAAAATACTGTGCATTATATCATTATTATTGATAATAGTATTATTAAAATTTAATGAAAAATATATTATAAGATCAATTTATTACACAAAATAAATCATAAATTAACACAATTTAACAAATAATTTTTTGGGTATAAAATTTTTATACTTGTATTTTTAAAGACACTATGTTAGTATAATAATTGGGTGGTATTTAACATGGTTAAAAGACAATATGAACAAGAAAATTTGTTATGCTTTACTTGGTATTCTTTGTTCAAGTATTGAAACGGGATTTTGTAGTAGT
>CAMJRB010000042.1 GCA_946408175.1 uncultured Holosporaceae bacterium | reverse complement strand
ATAGTTATATATTATTTTTGTATTAAACAGTATATTTCATTAATACAATTTACTATATAGGTATAAATACTATGGAAAAATTAAAACATATAATTTAGTTACAGTATTTAATACTATATTTAGTATTATTGAATATAGTTTAGAAACTTTTTATATGTAATTAATATTATAGTACTATATAGAATCTTCAATATTTCATATATATTATATTTAATGGCATAATAATTATAGATATAACTACTGGGTAATTAGAAATTATTGTGCAATATGTAGATTTTAGAGAATAAAAATTTAGTAATGCACTCTATGCAATAAAAGTCAAGAGTTATTGAGTTTGAATCAAATGCACGCTACAATATAATTGTATATATATAATGATAATTGAAAATAATAATGATTTTAAGATTTTTCTCTAATAGTTCTAAGAGTATATTTGCCAAAATATTATTTTCTGCTATTATATTAAGTTTTTGTTTATTTGGTATTGGAGATATAATTCGTCATGTATCGGAAACTAAAACAGCGATATCAGTAGGTCAATACAAAATATCAGCTGAACAATTGTATAGAGAATATTCTCAAATGAAGCAGAATATTAAAACAATGAGAGAACAACCTCTAACTGAAGAAGATTTTAATAAAATGAATGGTAAGGAATTAATATTAAGTAATATTATAGATAAAGCAGTTGAAAATGAGACTATAAGACAAATAGGTATAATAGTTCCCAGAAAAAGCTTAGCTAATATTATATATTCACTACCAGAATTTCAAACTAATGGAGTGTTCGATGAGAAATTATATGTATCTTTATTACGACAATCTGGAATGTCCGAGGCTGGATTATTATTACAAATAAAAAATAGTATATCTAGAAACCAATTATTTCATCCTATAATATCAGGTTATAAAGTACCAGATTTTATCAAAAATAAACTAGGAGCTGTTTATGAATCAGATAAAACAATACACATGACTATTTTTAATATAAATGATGCTAAAGAACCAGATAATTTAAGTAATGAAACGTTAAAAGATTATTATGAAAATAATAAAAACAATTATAAACAACAAGAAACTAGAAATATAGCATTATTAAAACTTGATTATACTAAGTTTATAAATGAAATAAAAATAACAGAAGAAGAAATAGAAGAGTATTATAAAAATAACAAAGATGCTTTTAAAGGAGTAGAAACGAGAGACTTTGAAAGATTTGAATTTTCTACTAAGGAAGAAGCAAATAATGCCTATACTAAATTTAATCAGGAGAGTTATGAAAAAGTAAAGAAAAAACTGACTACTGAATGCCAATTATTAAAAGAAATGAAAAAGGAAGAATTTCCAAGCGATGTGGCTAAAGACATATTTAGTATAAAAGAAGATAAAGTATCAAATGTATACTTTATAGGTGGTAAGTATTATATTTATCTATTGAAAAAAATTAATAAACCAATAGAAAAAAGTATTTCGGAAATAAAAAAAGAAATAAAAACAATAATTCAAAATGAAAAGGTTAATACTCCTGAGTTTTATTCAAGTATAAAGGAAATTAAAAATAAAATAGATGATAGTTTCGCAGCTGGAAAAGATGTTGATAAAGTAGCAAAAGAGACAAAAGCAGAAATAATAAATATAGATAATATAAACAAAAATAGTGATGATAATATTAAACAATATATTACAGACAATGATACTAGAAAAGAAATACAAGAAACTATATTTTTGACAAATGAAAATCAAGCAAGTCCAATAATAGAATCTAAGGAAGTAGATACAGTATCCTACGTTGTTTGGGTAAGGAAAATTAATAAAGAATCAATACCAGCACTAGATAAAATAAAAGATAAAGTAAAGCAAGACTATATATTTGAAAATAAAAATAAAACAACTTTAGAAAAAATGAATGAAATAATTAGTGATAAGAAACAAACATTAGAAAAGATAAATAAAATTAATAATACTAAAAAATTCGTTATTTCTAAAAAAGATTTAATAACTAAATCAGACAATAAAGATGTAGAAGAAATAATGAAACAAATAAAAAGTTATGAAATACTAAATGAAGTATTATCAATATTACATAAAAATGATAGTAAATATTATAGAATTTCTCAAAATGAATATGCTTTAATACATGTGTCTAATATAAAACAGCCTAAACAAGCATCTAACACTATATTGTATGTTTTAAATAAATATTTGAATAACAGTATAGCTAATGATATAATCACACTGGCAAAAAAGGATTTTAAAAGTAGACAAAAAATAAAAAGAAATGAAAAAATAATAGATGAAAGAACTAAAGTAAATGATTAGTAGTTTATATTATGTAGCTCGGTTATTTTAGTTGGTAATATTATCATTGTAATAGTAATACTATTAAAGCAAATGCATTATAGTGCACAGTAATTGCTATGTAAGTAATTATTTATTTTATAATTCTCTTACTTATTAGAAATAGTGTATGGAGCGTGAATAAACTAATGCAAAGATTTAACTTCCAACCTGTTTAGTACTTATTAAAAATAATGTGAGTAATATAAACTGTCCATCAACATATATTTTCAAATCCAGTGTATTAATAGTATTTATATTGTATATTGTTAAGATTAAAAATAAAACCATATGTTATTCTATACTAGAAATGTGTTTGCAGTTTTAAGTAACAGTGAATAAATATAAAAAAATAATATTTAATTCTGTAATCTCAATTTTCATACTAGCTATTTGTTACGCTATGGGAAAATGGACAATACCATTCATTATAGGAATAATATTAGCTTATTGTTTGCATTATCCAGTTCAGTTATTATCAGAACAATTAAAAATATCCTCAACATTATCGGCAAGTATTATACTAGTGTTTATTATATCAATATTTAGTATAATATTTATCTTTTTAATTCCTTTAATACAAAATGCAATATTAATATTACTAAAAAAATTAGCAATAATTCTAAATACTAGTTCAGCTGAATCAATTAATGAATTTATTAGCAACATATTATTAAAATTCGGTATTGATAAAACAATAGATGTAGGAACAGGAATACAACATTATATTAATAACACTATACAAAACGTTCCTAGGTATTTATATAACTTTATTAATACTGGCAAATCTATAGTATATACTATAATATTTATGTTTATGACACCTATTGTTACTTTTTATTTATTGAAAGATTGGAATAAACTTGCTGATTACTTTATATTAATCTTACAAAGATTTACTTCAAATAAATGTATAGATTTATTAATTAATATTAATACAAAACTCGGATATTATATAAGGGGACAATTATTAATATGTTGTATATTATCATTTATATACTTTATAGGACTACAAATAATAGGAGTGAATGAAAGCATAATATGCAGTATATTTTCAGGATTTATATCAATTGCTCCTTTTTTTGGACCCTGTATAGGACTAGCAGTAACTCTGGCAATGTGCATGGATGATTTTGTTTTATATCAATACTATTTGACATTTGGATTATATATACTAGTACCATTTATAGATTCTAATTTTATAACTCCCAAATTGATAGGAGATAAATTAGGAATACATCCTTTTTGGATGCTATTTTCCATATGTGCCAGTATGTCAGTCCTGGGAACTCCTGGAATCTTTTTAGCAATACCAATAACAGTAATATTTACCACTATATTTAAATTTATTTTTAATAAAAATATATAAAGTAATTGAATTTAATAGGTAGGATTACATAATTATTTTCATTACAATAGTATAAATTAGAATGTAGTATTATGATTTAATTTGTTAATGATTTCTGGTATACTTATCAGTACTGTTGCCACTTTTACATATTATTATGTGTACTATTGTCAGCCCTATATTGTACTATTAGCATTTATCTTTAAGAAAGTAAAGATTTATATTGAAATTGTAAGTTTTAGTGTTTATCAATAAAATACAGACAAACCAATTTGTATTGAAATTTTTTATATTGCTAATGTATTTGTTCAATACTAAAGTTATTTATAAAATCTAAAAAAACGGCTATACAAAATACTAATAGCCGTTATATGAATACTAATTCTGTTGCATTGCATTAAGTATATCTACCAATTGTATTAAGTTCTCATCTATGGGTTGTGCTGTATTATCTGAGTCTGATGCTTTAGCTGTGTCTGTTGCTGATACTTTAGGTTTATCTGCTTCTGAGTCTGATACTTTAGTTGTATCTGCTTTATTAATACTATCTTGCTTTTCTTTTGCAGGTTCTCCACTGATTTCTTCTTTATCATTTACTTTAATATCTTCTTTATTTGTCGGTATAGAGGTCTGTTTTGTTTGATCATTTTTATTTTCAATATTTGATTTTTCATCTTCTTTTTGCTCGGATTTATTTTCAGTATTTGCTTCACTTACTTCATTATTTTTTGATTTATTTTGTTCTTTATTATTTTGTTCTGTAACTTTTTCTTCATTTGTATTCTGATTATTTTTTTCTATATTTTTGTTATTTTTACTACCTATTGTTTTCAACAAATCCTTTATTTTTTTTCCAATAAATCTTATTTTTGCAAGCATTCCTTCATCTTTTGGTAATATGTGATTTTCTGTAATTATTTTTTTCAATTCCTCTAGTTCTTCTTTTGTAAGAGGAGCAATTATAATATCTTCTGAACGATCTCTCCTCATAAGTAAATCTACAAGTTCGTTTCTTAATTTATTATCCTGATACTTACTTAAAAATACTTCAAATATTTTCATTACTTCTGCTGTACTTGGATCCATATTATTTATATTATTATTAGATATTTCCTTGATTTTGATACACAGTTCTGCTAGATCTTGAAGATCCTCTCTTCTTTCTATTTCATCAATATCCTTTTGTCTTGCCTCTGTGACTTCCTCTTCTTTTAATATTGGTAATGGATTGTCTTTATTACTTTCATTATACTTTTGGGCTTTCTCATTATACTTTTCCATAGCTTTATCAGGAGTAATTTCTCCATAAGTTAAAACTCCATTAGCTATAAAGTATAAAGCTCCCCTACTAAAATTATCTATATTATTCTTAGTTAAATCATTATCATTTATTTTACTTATCTCTTGTATTATATTATCAATTGATTGTCCAGCTATTGATTTTATCTTATTACACTCTGTTTTTTCTACAAATCTGGATAATAATTGTGAAGCAGTAAAAGATGGTGCTTCTACTGATTTAAGATTAGCTTGTTCTTTATCAGACAAAATTTTTATTGTTAAGTAATCAATAGGTTTTACTTTATTATTATTTTCAAAATATGGATTTAATTGAGGTTCACTATCATTAGATGATATATCATTGTTTATACTGTACATAATTAAAGTTATTAAAAATATTTTAATATTAACTTTCATAATATTATGCTATACATGAATTTATATTTTTATATTACTGTGTAATGTTTAATTATTTGTTAAAAACAATTGGCATTCTATTTATTAATTTATATATTATATGAAACAATTTTAATATCTTTCGTGTTTGAATAAGATATTATACTAGATGTGATGTATAGTTATTACGTAAAAAAGTAATAAATAAGTACCTCAATGGACTATTTGATATATAATATATATGTATGGTAATATTAAATATAGATAATAAACACTAATGTCTTCAATAGTACAAAAAATAGAAGAATATTTAAAGCCTGCTTTAAAGGATTTAGGTTATGTAATAGTTAGAGTATATTTATTTGGACATGGCAAAAACAGAACTTTACAAATAATGTTAGAAAAGAATAATGGTGATTCAGTAAATATGGATGATTGTGAAATAGCCAGTAAAGAAATATCAGTATTATTAGATGTTTTGGATCCTATAAAGGAACATTATAATTTAGAAGTGTCATCAACTGGATTGGAACGACCATTAGTAAAAAAAGAAGATTATGTTAGGTTTTGTAACAATCAAGTATTAGTAAAAACATATACATCTAAGTATAATCAGAAAGTATTTAGAGGGATTCTGGAACATGCTGATGATACAGGTATACGATTAATTCTTCAATGTCCTTTAGAGAATGGAGACATTTCAATTAAGTTAGAGTATGATGAAATTAGTAGTGCACATTTAAATAATCCAATAAAATTTTAAATAATAATAAACAGAGGAGATACTTAAATAAATGAAAATAAATATTGAAGAAAAGAAACATCCAACAGTAAAAAGTGAATTATTACAAGTAGCTGAAATAGTAGCTAAAGATAAGGAAATCAGTCAAGAAGAAATATTAAAAGCCATGGAGGCGGCAATACTACCAATTGCTCAATTAAAATATGGTAACAAAAAGAATTTAACAGTTAATATAGATAGATTGAATGGTGCAATTAATATTAAATGGATAAGAAGAGTAGTTGATACAATAAATGATGAAGATAATGAGATATTACTAAGAGATGCCAAAAGATTTGATGTAAATGCCAAAGTTGGAGGTGAAATACAAAACAAATTACCACCAATTGCATTTAGTAGAACAATGGCTTCTACTGCACGTAATATAATAATAAGTAAAGTAAAAGCAGCTGAAAGAAATAATCAAGCCAAAGAATTCTCCAGTAGAATCGGTGATATTATTAGTGGAATTGTCAATAGAGTAGATTATTCTGAAATAATAATAGATATAGGGAAGACAAGTGGTGTTATTAGAAAATCCGAAACTATCCCTAATGAAACTTTCAAAATGGGAGATCGTATAAAAGTATTATTATGCGGATTGAATAAAGATCCATCAATGCCTCTATTACAACTATCTAGGACTCATCCTAACTTCCTAAAAAAATTATTCGCACAAGAAGTACCAGAAGTGTATGATAATATAATTAAAATAGTTTCAGTAGCAAGAGACCCGGGTAGCAAAGCTAAAGTAGCAGTTACTACTAATGATCCTAATATAGATTGTGTAGGAGCCTGTGTAGGCCCAAAGGGTGTTAGGGTTCAATCTGTGAGTGAAGAATTAAAAGGAGAAAAAATAGATATTGTAAAGTGGTCTGATGATATAGCTACTTTTATAGTTAATAGTTTATCTCCTGCAAAAGTTACTAGAGTAATAATAGATGAAAGCGAGCAGAAAGTTGATGCAGTTGTGCCTAATGATCAATTGAGTGCTGCTATAGGGAGACGAGGTCAAAATATAAGGCTAGCTTCCAACCTTACTGGTTGGGCTATAAATGCAATTACTGAGGAAGCTGATTTAGAAAATAAAAATAAAGAAACAGTAGCTATTGTTAAAATATTTAAAGAAGGATTAGATGTAGATGAAACAATTGCTCATGTATTATTAAATGAAGGATATATATCAATTAGTGAAATATCAGAAGTTACCATTGAAGAACTTTCAAATATTGAAGGATTTGATGAGGCTCTAGCTACTGAAATTCATAATAGAGCATTATTATATGTAGAAAATAAAAGGAAAGCATTATTAGAATTATGTAAAGAAAAGAAAGTAAGTAATGATTTAATGAATTATGAATTAATAAGGCCAGAATTACTTGAAGTATTAGTAAAAGCAGGAGTATTAAAACTAGATGACTTAGGAAATCTTTCAACTGATGAGTTATTAGAAATATCAGATGGATTATTAACTAAACAAGAAGCCGGTACATTAATATTAAAAGTACGTGAGAGATGGTTTAGTTCAGACTATAAAAGGTAATAGGAGTCATATGTTAAATAATATATCAATATTAGTCCTTAATAGGTAATTTATTTATGAGAAAATATATGTATATGTAAAGGAGAACTATTTAATGACAGATAAATCAGAAAAAAAGCGTAAGACTTTATCTTTAAAAATAGACGCTAACTCTAAGCATAATTTAAAGCGTTCAAATAAATTCGGACCACATGGTGGTACTAATAATAATGGCAACGGTAATTTTGGTATAGAAATAAAAAGAAGACGAAGGAAAGGATTATCTATTGATATAGATAAACCTAATACAGGTAATGGTAATAGTGACAAAAGCAATAGTAATGTTTCTTCTAAATTAACAGATACTGAATTTAAAGTAAGAGTAAAAGTATTACAAGAAGCTTTTAATAAAGAACAACGAGATTTACATAATCAAGATTATGAAAGTAATACTAAGATAAGAAATGAACGTGAAGTAAATCAAAGTAATATTCATTATAATACTGTAAATTCAGATAATAATATAAATAGACAGCATATAAACAGATTGTCAAACTCAGAGAGTTCTGCTATTAATAATACCAATACTTCTGATATAGAAAGTAATGTTAATAAATCACTAGACAAAAGTAGTAGTAATTTAAAGAAAGAAAACATTATAGATAAATCAAGTAATTTTAATGAAAAGGAAGAAAAACAAAATAAGGAACAAAAAAAATATGTAAAAGATAAATATACAAATGATGAGCCGGAAACTATTGAAAATATACAACCAGTAGTGTATAGAGCTAATGAATTTTATAAAGCTAAATCAAAATCTCCAATATCAAGTAAATTTGGAACAGTAAAAAATAAAAATGAAAGTACAACAAGTAGAAGAAATGTACAAAACAATAAATATAATGAAATAGATAAATACAGTAGCACAAGAAAACCAATTAATAGAAGAAATTCTGTAGTTAATGATTCTAACACTTCGAATTGTACACAAGGAAGTAGGTACAATGTAGTTAGAAGTGATAAGCAAGATGGTTCAAGTAGCACTCAATTTACAAGGAATGAATATAATAGGTCAAATAATAAATTTAGAGATAAAAATCCAAGAAAGTCATTTAATACTACTCAAGATAGAGTAAATAAAGAACAAAAACAAAAAAAATGGAATGAATACAATAATGAAAGAGATAAAAATAAATATAATAATAAACAAAATATAGGCAATAATGATATTAAACAAAATATTTATAATACTAATGATATTGATCCAAATGATATACCAGTAAATAAAACTAATACTAAATCTAAAGCAAAATTTAATAATAATTCAGATAATAAGAAAAAAAACAGTACAAATAATAAATACTCAGATAAATATAGTAATATTTCAAGA
>CAMJRB010000041.1 GCA_946408175.1 uncultured Holosporaceae bacterium | reverse complement strand
TTTCCATTTTTATCATTTGGTATAACAGGTTGTGCAAATTCTGTATCTACTATAACGTCCGGTACTATTTTTTTATTTTCTTTTTCGACTACCTTATTTGCATTTTGTTTAGCACTCTTCAGTAATTTTTTCTTACTTAATTCCTTATCCATTACAGTAGATGCTTTTTCATATAATTTAACTATATTCTTCCAAATTTTCTTATTAAACTTACATTCTAATAATTTATTTTCTATAGTTTGCAATAATTTTTTATCTTCACGAACATTTAATTTAAATAAATTCATTATCATGTTATAAATAAGACTATTACTCAATATCTTTTTGAGTGCTGGATTTTTATTGATTGTTTTGTATAATATAACGTCCACAAAATGTTTGTCAAATATAATTGTATCTTTATCTAGTATAATTACATTTTTATTTGCAATACTGTTATTTTTATTTTCACTGTTACTTAATAACTTTTTTACTTCCTCTTCAGTTTTAGCTATAATCAATTTCTTGCCTAACTTGCCTAAATAGTCTTCAACAAATTTATCCATTAATGCAATTGCTTCCTGATTAGATATTACTTTTACATTACTCCGTGCTGTATTATTATTATCTTTAGCAGCAGATTCTTTCTCATTAGATATTACCGGCACATTACTCAGTGCGGTATTATTATTATCTGTACCGGCAGAATAAATTTTTTTTGTTTTTTCTTTTAAATCTTTAAAAAGATTGCCGGTAAGTTTATTATTTTGCTTGACATCTCCAGTTTTTTCATTATCTCCAAAATTTGCTATAGTTGAGAAATTATCATTATTCTTACTTTTTGTTGATTCCTCTAACAGCATTTTACTGTTTTGAGTACTAATTTCTACTCCATTATTTAGTAAGAAATCTTCAGCATTCAATAAATTATTAAATGTAGCCAATGTAATTATTGACAAAGTAATTAATTTTGCTTTATTCATAGTCAATACCTTTGAAAAACCCTAGATCAATTCTAGTTAATAGTATTTTAATATAAATATACAATTCTTGCAATAAGATAACTATATAGTAAATTCTTATAATAATAAATATTCTTGACCCAATAATTGCATTGACTTACTGTATAATCATGCTATGATACTATGTGAGATGGGGGAACTGTAGTTGCGACTTATGATAATTACAATTTGTGGAATTGGTTATTCTGGTCTTATGATTGCATTATTCCTATGTGAATTGGGTCACACAGTCAATTGTTTCGATAATAATCAACAAGTACTAGCAACTATCAAGGAAGCAAATAGTTCTTTGAATATTAATGAACCTAATATTAATGTATTAGTTAAAAACTATATCCAATCTAATAAATTAAACTTATTTAATAATTTGAAAGAATCTCTAAATAATACAGATGCAATTATTATTAAAATTCCAATAAAAGGAAAATTAGATTCTCTAGAAGATGTTAATTTAAAACCATTTAATGAATTAATATCTAATATTATTCCTTATTTAAATAGAAGTAAGTATTTACCTATATTTATAAGTACTACTGTACCAATTGGTACTTGTTCTATGATTACTAAGAATATTCAAAAGAATAGGTCTGATTTAATATTAACTAAACATTATGATATAATATGTTCTCCAGTTTTTTTAAGAGAAGGATCAGCATTACATGACTTAATGGAACCAGATAGATTAATATTTGGCTTTAAAAAAGAATCTGTACCAGCGGATAATATAATAAATAAGATTTACAAACCCTTAACATTAAGAAATGTACCATTTATTTATACTAATTTTGAAACTGCAGAATTAATAAAAACAGCTACTATGGGATTGGCTACTGTTAATATGGCTTTTACTAATGAAATAGAAAAATTATGCAATAGTACTGGAGTGGATTTTAATATATTAGCCAAGGGAGTTGGATTAGATAAAAGAGTAGGCAAAGAATCATTATTATCAAGTTCTGGAATAGGTGGCTCATCATTGCCTAGGAATTCAAGAGTATTAATAAAATCTGCCAAACAACTTGGTATAGATTTATCGATATTATCAATAGCATTAGATAGTAATATTAGAAGAATAAAAAGTATTTCCGATAAAATATTAAAGTATTATAAAAATAATAATATAAGAAGAGTAGCAATATTAGGATTGGCTTTTAAAGGACTAACCACTGATATTACAGAATCTCCTAGTATATTTGTAATAAAGGATTTATTAAAAAATAATATTTCAGTAGCTTTATATGATCCTTATTATTTACCGTACTCTAATAATTTAAGTATTATTCCTAATGATATAAAAGATAATACTTCTTTTTATTTATGTGATTCAGTTTATGACGCTGCCAGTCAAAGCGATGTATTAATAGCAATGACTAAATGTCCTGAATTTAATAGTATTAATATTCCTAAAATAATAGAATTAATGCAAAGAGAGCAATTAGCCAAACCTATACTATTCGATTGCTGTAATCTATTTAGTCAATATAATGACAAATTCACTTATATAGCTGCTTAACTATCCTATCATAATTTTTGTAAACATATTTAATTAAATAACTTGTTTTATTAATCTTTTATATTATACATAATATATATTTTATATAAAACATACAATAGTACTATAGTACTGATTGTTATAAAATAACATATCTGTAACAATATTTTTTTAACATTTCTTATATAAAATAAATTACGAATATATATTATAATTTAGTGAAATTAACATGTCTTTTATAAAAAAAACCAAAATAATATCAATATTATTAATACTTAATTCTATATATTTTAATAATTTAAATTCTGCAACTACTATATTATCGCAAGCTAGTCCAGTACAAAGTACAGGGCAAGTGCAATTTAATACACTACCTAATATGGGGCAATTTCCCTATAATGTTCAAAGCAATGCAAATCCGATTTTATTACAAACAGGCGTTAATACACAATACCCAATATACAGTATTGGAAATTACACAAATGGATCCAATCAAAGCTATAATAATAATGTACCGTATAATTCTACTACACTACCAGCCTCGTATACAAATAATTCATACACCTATAATAATGCAGTACCATTAGCTGCTAATACATCAAATAATTTAAATACTACTCAGTATTCATTAAATAATAATGCTCTTTATAACAGTAATAATTTAATATATGGAGTTACAAATTTGCAAGCAACTAGTACTAGTGGAAGAATTTACAATAAACCGAAAACAAAATCATGCCAAAATGCATATGCTAAAGCTGATTCCTGTATGTTAGACCTTAGTGATACTTATGATATTAATACTAATGGAAGCATCGTTGTTGAGTCTTTTATTAAGAATGCTAAAGAAAAAAACCATAATTTTGTTTATATAGATCTATGTAATACTGAAGTACAGCCTTATTTAGTAAATAACTGGAATCAATTATTAAAGCAAAATAATATTCAAGTAACTTGGAATTTATCTAACAATAGTATTATAGATGATAATTTATTTACTTATTATCTTAGGGATTTATCTAATATAAAAGGTTTAAACATATCTAATACTAATATATCATCTGCTGGAATATTGTACTTAAGTAATTTATTACAGAATAATATTGATTCAACTATACAATATATCAACATCTGTGGATTAAATATAGATTTGTATACTCAAAGTATATTAACTAATGCTTTTGAAAAACATAAAGCAGCTTGGGTTCAAAAAAATAATAAAGAATATATTACGTATAATAATGGAATAATATATAGTTATAATGACAATGTGAATACGGCATATAATCTACAGTATACTGTGCCAACTGTTAATCAACAATCTGGCTATCAGCAATATAATATTCCTATTCAAACACAACAAACAAATTTACAACAAGGTCAGCTGTTATATAATAGTAATTATTCAGGCAATGCACAATCTATAATACCTATTACTAATACCAATACTGCACAACATTTGGGATATTCTTTTAATAATACATTAGGACAATATAATAATATAAATCAGTTGACATATCCAAACAGTACTACAATTACACAATTCCCTAATAAACAAGGTATTGCTTCAACACAATATTTAGCACCAACTACTTATAATGTTATTAGATATTAGGATATATATTGTTGTATATTGATTAAGTAATACTTGTTAAATATTTATATTTTATATCAAATAGGTGTATATTATGCAAAATGACATTTAATACATATAGATTTTGTTCTACCATTTTTGTAAAATAAATATATATGAATGTAATTTAAGTTATACGTAAATGGATAGCTCAGTGATAAAGCCTGTATCTCCAGCAGTTAGTTTTATGCCTCCTAAACCTGTAGTATTAGTAGGACTCATGGGGAGTGGTAAAACTAGTATTGGTAAAAGATTAGCAAGAAGATTTGATTTGCCATTTGTTGATTCGGATCAGGAAGTTGAAGAGGCTGCTGGTTGTTCTATAGGAGATATCGATTCAGTTTTTGGCGAGGGAGCTCTACAAGAGGGAGAGTTACACGTTATATCAAGATTACTAGAAAACGGTGTTCAAGTAATAGCTACTGGCTGTTTATCTTTTACATATGAAGATACTAGAAAGCTCATTAAAAAAAACGCCATCTCCGTATGGCTTAAAGGTGATTTAGAAACTTTATTATTAAGAGTAACTGGAAAAAAGGATAGACCACTATTAGAAGTAGGAAAAGAAGAAGAAATATTAAAGAAAATGATAGATGAGTATTACCCATTATTGGAAGAATCTGATATTACTGTAAATACTCTGGATGAACCAGCCAGTACAACAGTAGACAGAGTCATAATAGCAATAAGCAATTTTATAAGTAAAACATATCCTGATTATCACATATTAAGATCAGTATAAATTATGAAATTCTTAGATGAAGCCAAAATATATTTGAAAGCTGGAGATGGAGGTGATGGATGTGTTAGTTTCCGTCATGAGAAATTCATAGAATTCGGAGGTCCTGATGGAGGAGCAGGTGGTGACGGTGGTTCTATATATTTTATAGCATCTAGGAATAATAATACTTTAATTGATTATAGATACCAACAGCATTTTAAAGCTGAAAGAGGAGGCAATGGTCAAGGACAAAATAAAACTGGAAAAAAAGGTAATGATTTGTATTTAAAGGTTCCTGTAGGTACTCAAGTATTAAGTAATGATAAAAAATCAGTAATAGCTGATTTCATTGAAGATAATCAAATAGAAGTAATAGTAAAAGGTGGTAATGGCGGATTAGGGAATTCATACTTTAAGAGTTCTACTAATAGGGCTCCTAGATATAGGCAACTAGGCACTGCAGGAGAGGATATGTGGGTTTGGTTGAAATTAAAATTAATAGCTGATGTTGGGCTGTTAGGAATGCCAAACGCAGGTAAGTCTACATTTCTATCATCTGTAACAAATGCCAAAGCAAAAATAGATAATTATCCATTTACTACTATTAATCCTCAGTTAGGAATAGTTTACAATAACGATACTTCGTTCGTAATAGCTGATATTCCAGGATTAATAGAAGGAGCCCATTTAGGTAAAGGATTGGGGGAAAAATTCCTATCTCATATTGAAAGATGTTCAGTATTGTTACATCTTTTGGATGCTTCAGAGCCTGTAGATAATATAATAAATAATTATAAAGTAATAAGAGAAGAATTAAAATTGTATAATAAAGAAGTTTATAGTAAAAAAGAAATTATATTATTAAATAAATCTGAGATAGTTGATAATGATACTTTAATTAAAACAAAAAATAAATTAGCAGAAGTATTAAATCAATCTGGAAATACAAATAGTAATATATATATAATTTCTGCCTGTAATAAAAATACTTGTGTACAAGTTATTAACTATCTAACTGAAATATTTTCAAAACATAAAGAAATGAATGAGTGGTAGAGTTTATATCTTGATGATTTTATATTTATTATAAATTAATTAATAAAAGTATATTGTAATGTTGGAGAGAAGTCCTAATAGTATAAGACATATAGTAATAAAAAAAACAAATTAAATAAAATAACTAATAATATTTTTCTGTAAGAAAAATACATGTATATACATTATAAATTATTTAGATGAAATATTTATAAAATAATAAACACAATGGTTAATAGTAAAATATTTGTGTTTAATACATTAAACTAATTAGTATTTTACTTACATTGTTTAAATCATCATTATAAATTCTTTAAAAATATTTGGCTAGTTTAATAAGATAAATACTACAGAATTATACTATATAAACATTTGTTAGTTAAGAAATGACAGCTATTAATCATCAAGTAAAGTACTATATTAATTTATAGTATTTAATACTAGTCAATTTACAATGTAGTTAATAATAATAAACAATACTACAATTTGTTTACATATCAATACCATTTTTCTATAAATTGATTAAAAATAATTTGAGTCAGTACACTCCAGTAAAAAATGATATAACATCTCATATTTCATACAACATATTCAACAAAATTATTTATTAAAATTAAAATAAATAATAGTATTAAGAATCATATTATATATGTAATATCCAGCTTTGTTACATATATATACTTCTTACCACAAATTAACAGAATTGTATCTTACATTTTTTACACACTATTAACATTTCATTATTACCACACATACTATTTACGGATATACAATTGTAGTTAATTATTTTATACAATGTATATCCCTAAATTAACATTGTTCTTATGTCGTCATATTCTTATTATATATTGTATTATATATTCAGATTCTTATAGTGATCTAAGTCATATTGTTCTTTTTTTTGAGGCATTCGTTCATTAATCCAAAAATTGAATTGCGCATCTATATCACTTACTAAATCTCTATTGTAATATTTATAATTTCCAACACTCATTACTGACACTAAGCTGGAATTGAACATATAATAAAGCTCAATTATGCTCTCAAGACACAGTGCTATTTCTTTTTTAATTTTGTTTTCTTTCTGTACTATATTATTGTCATTCAGTACATCTTGAATATTATATATACATTGTATTCCAAGAAAATATATTTTATTAGCCAAATAATTCATAAATTGTTGGAAAGTTATTCTCGGATTATTATCAAGTTCTGCAACCCATGAATTCTCATTACGAGCTATAATAGTTTTTAATGCTCTTATATCTATTGTTCTATTCTGCAAATTATGCGCCGTATAAGTATTGGCAAATGCAAATATAAGATATAGTAATACACTACCCATTTCATCTCCAGGCAACAGAAATTCAGTAAAACAATCATTCACCATATCAATGGTAGCCTGTGTTATACCATTGTCTAACATATTTATTGTCAAATCATTGATCAGGTCAATATAACTATTCCTTAATTAGTTCTTATCAAAAAAGAAATTAGTATTTTCTATTATTCGTCCATTATTGTCTTCATCCGGTACAGCCATTCCATGTTCATCATATGTAATATTATTTTGTATACAATAACAATTTGTTACCATGCCACTGCAACATAATATAATTGCTGATGTTAAGAAAAGTTAAAAAAAATGTCTCATATTTCACACTTCAAAATTACTACTCTTTCATTTGTATTCTAAAATATTTTGAAATACTTGTCAAATACTAATTATATAAACATTTATGACAAGTAGTAACAAATTGTATATATAAAGCTTTTTACAAACACTCCCCAAATATCACATACTCATTATCTCCATCATAATAATAAGAGTAGAAATAGTAGTATATTGTAAAAATATATAAATAATATATGCTATTTATAGATAAAAAATCCATCGCATTACTACAGGCCTTGTTTTTTATTTAAAAATGTAGTTTTCCCATGATTCCTCTAATTCAGATTTAATTAATTCGTTCGTTCCTAATTCATCATGAATATAATTATTTCGTATTGTCTGTAACATATTACTATCGTATCCTAAGTTATAATTATCATTGATTCGTTGTAAAATTTTACAAGCATGTATTAAAGTTCTCTCTAGCACTATCTTTTTTACTAAGCGATCTTTTACAGTACTAATGGCCCAATCATCAGTTACTGGTTTTCCATTACATATTATACTCAAGTCCTTAATATTGAAACGATAGTAGAAAATATCAACAATCCTTGATATTTTTTCATGACACAAAACTATCTCTTCCTTAACTTTATTTTCCTTGTGCAATATACTCTGATTGGCCATAGTATCAATAATGTTATACATACACTGTACTCCAATGAAATGTACTTTGTTATTCAAATAATTTATGAACTGTTCAAAGTTTATATTTGTTATTTCAATATTTTCAGGAACATCAAAATCTTCATGAGCATTAAAATAGCCAGTCATATTATTAGAAAACATTTCACTGACGAGTCTGAAACGGAAGTCTCGAGTTGTATACATAGCTTCTATAGAACCAATAGATAGAACCTTTGTAGGATCACTTGGAAAGGATTTTACTAACGTTCCTAACAATGTACTAAATACATTTCCTACATTTAAAAACACATTAAGACAATCTTCAACCATGCTAGTAGTGCATTGGTCTAATTTATCTTTACTAGTCTGTAACAAATACTTTTTTATCCTCTGATACTGATATCTTAAGTAATTTTTATCAAAAAAGAAATTAGTATTTTCTATTATTCGTCCATTATTGTCTTCATCCGGTACAGCCATTCCATGTTCATCATATGTAATATTATTTTGTATACAATAACAATTTGTTACCATGCCACTGCAACATAATATAATTGCTGATGTTAAGAAAAGTTAAAAAAAATGTCTCATATTTCACACTTCAAAATTACTACTCTTTCATTTGTATTCTAAAATATTTTGAAATACTTGTCAAATACTAATAAAAATATTTCTTCCAATAATATTGCGTATTAAATAACTCATAACAGAAAACACATTATATCATAGATATCTGAAGAATTAATAATTTTGAAATCCAAATCTATTATTATCAAGTATTAAACTAAGATGATAGATGTGAATTTCGCACACTAGCAGAACTATGTTATATACCGATGTCCAGAATTGATAAGAAGTATTTTAATCAAACATAAAATATCAGATTGCACATGTTTTTCAGTTAGTATCATTTAATAAATAATTAAGAAACAATATTTTGCCTAAAGAATTTATATATATTTAATATATACTCTATCTGACACATAAAATATTTTTATAATATATCAATAATATAATTATATTTTTATATTTTTTTTAATAAACAAATATTAACAGACTCCACTTTTCACAG
>CAMJRB010000040.1 GCA_946408175.1 uncultured Holosporaceae bacterium | reverse complement strand
CCAGAGTATTAAATTTAAATACTAAAGATTCATAAGAAGATATTACTTTTATTATATATTTAAAATGAATTGTAATTTAACATCCACTAATATTCATTTATAAAGTAGGTTATTTCTAAGTTATAATTTTACTGGTTTATTACAATATTGTTATAATTATAAATTAATTTATATAATAAAATATATTATATTATAATAATTACTTCGCATTACTTATAACATTCTACAATATGTATTAAAATTTAACAGATTTGACAAACTTTACAAGTTCAATCATTATGAAACTAGGTTTACTAGTAAATTTAACAATATGTTAAATACTTTTACTAGTGATTCTTAATGCTATTTATTTATCTTTAAGCATTAGGCAGAATAGTAAAATTTAGTAATATTTTAATTAAATTAAAATACTAGTAAATCCTAAATAAATTTTTAATTATTTTTACGGAGGTAGAATATGCTTTTTTCATTGGAAGGTCTTAGAGGCTTTATTACAGGTGGTGCTGGCGGTATGGGTATTAGTACAGCTATAGCATTCGCTAAACAAGGAGCTGATGTAATTATTGCTGATGTGAGAGAAGATGGTATTAAATCATCTTTAGGAATCATTAAAAAAGAAACTGGTAAGGATATCAATTACATAGTTTGTGATTTATCAAACTTAGCTAATACTAAAACATTATTCGATGAAGCAGAAAGTAAATTCGGACCAATTGATATATTAGTAAATAATGCTGGCGTAATAGATGCTAATCACGGTACTTTAATTGAAAACCAAACAGAACAACAATTAGATAGAATAATGAATGTTAATTTCAAAGCACCATTTTTCTTATCTAAATCAGCCACTAAATCTATGGCTAAGAGAGGATTCGGTAGAATTATTAATATATCATCAATAGCAGCTTATAAGGGAGAATACGGACATGCTAATTACAGTTCCAGTAAGGGAGCTTTATTATCTTTAACTAAAACTATAGCTATAGAATATGTTAAAAAAGGAATAACTGCTAATTGTATAGCACCTGGAGCAATAGAATCCAGAATGACAGCTGCTTTAACTGATGAAATCAAGCAAGAATTAGTTAATATGATCCCAATGGGATGTATGGGAAATGGCTGTGATATAGCAGCAGCAGTTACTTACTTAGCATCCAGAGAAGCTAGATATGTAACTGGACAAACAATTCATGTAAATGGTGGATGGTTTATATCGTAATTAATTAAAAATTTAGTATAGGATAAATAATATGTTTGTATTCAATAATTCAAGAGTAGTAATAACAGGAGGAGCTGGTAGTATAGGTACTAGGACAGCAATTGCATTCCTAAAACAAGGAGCCGAAGTAATAATAGTTGATTTGAGAGAAGAAAAAATACAAAACACTATTCAACAAATAAAAGATGAAACTGGCCAAGAAGTTAACTATTATTCTTGTAATTTAAGTAATACAGAAGCTACTAAAGAATTATTTTATAAACTGGAAGATAAATTTGGTCCAATAGATATATTAGTAAATAATGCTGGAATAGATAAAGACAAATTACTAATGAAAATGACTGAAGATGATTTAGATACTGTTATGAATGTTAATTTCAAAGCTCCATTCTTATTATCACAAGCAGCATCCATTAGAATGGCTAAAAGAAATTTCGGTAGAATAATAAATATATCATCTGTAGTCGCTTTTACTGGTAATAAAGGTCAAACTAATTACTGTTCAAGTAAATCTGCATTATTAGGTATGTCTAAAACCATAGCTTTAGAATATGCAAAAAGAGGAATAACTGTAAATTGTATAGCTCCAGGAGCTATAAAAACGCCAATGATTGATGTATTGTCTGAAGAAGCTAAAGAAGCATTTATAAAAAAAATCCCTGTAGGATTTTTCGGTAGTCCTGATAATGTGGCTAACACTGTATTGTTTTTAGCTTCTAAAGAGGCCGAATATATTACGGGGCAGACTATACACGTAAATGGTGGTATGTTTATGTTTTAATAAAGGAGGTTTATTATGAGTAATTGTTCGTTTATTTGTTTACATGGTAAGACAGCTTTAATAACTGGAGCGGCTGGCGCTATTGGTACAGCAACAGCTAATAACCTAGCTAATCAAGGAGCAGATTTAATATTAGTTGATATTAGAGAAAAAGAATTAAAGGAAATATCTGAAAAGATTAAATCTACATATAGTAATACTAAAGTAGATACTATATGCTGTGATTTATCTAAGGAAGAGGAAGTAAAGAAATTGTTTAGTAAAGCAATAGAAAAAGCAAATAATAATAAAATAGACATACTAGTAAATAATGCTGGTTTATTTAAAGATGATGATTGGAATACTGGTACTAATGAATCTTATTTTCATTTAGCTATGAAAATCAACTTCGAAGCACAATTTATACTCTGTCAAGCAGCCTGTAAACACATGTCCCAAAATAATTATGGAAGAATAGTTAATGTAGCATCTATAGGAGCTTATTGTGGCGGTATAAAATATTGTAGTTATTGTGCAAGTAAATCAGCAATACTAGGATTAACTAAATCACTAGCTTTAGAATACGCTAAACAAGGCATTACTCTTAACTGTGTAGCACCTGGCATTATTGATACTCCAATGATCAATATACTATCTCCAGAAGCTAAAAAGCATTTTGAAAATACAATTCCAGTAGGACGTCTTGGAAAGCCTCAGGATATAGCTAATGCTATAACTTTCTTATGTTCTAAAGAGTCAGAATATATTACTGGTTCAGTAATGCATGTTAATGGTGGCATGGTAATGTATTAGTATTTCTATGGGTATTGGGATTTAAATATCTTAATACTCTATCATTTTTTATAATTATCTAATAATCATAATTAATATATTATATTAATACTTGTTTGGTATTGTAGTAATATTTACTAGTTTTAAATAATTAAATATTGTAAGTAAACTACAAATTGACATTATTAAATAGTAATAGTACATGTGCAGTGGGTCATAATGTTTTATATTTTGTATCTTCAGTACTATATGGTACACTAATTGTAGTATAGTTTTATTTTTTTCATAGTGCTTTTTCTCAAAGTACTATAATTAAGGTGATTATGGATAAATTCAATCAAAGTGCACAAAATAAAGATGTAAATGAGTCTAATAAATTAACTCAACTTGAACAGAATAAAGATGTAAATAAGTCTAATAAATTTAATCAACTTGAACCAAATAAAGATGTAAATACGTCTAATAAATTCAATCAATTTGAACAAAGTAAAGATGTAAATAATACAAATAAATCAGAATCTAATACTAATAATAATACACAAGCGGATTTCGCAGAATTATTAGAAAAATCTTTTCAAAAGAATAAATCAAAGAATAGTAGAGTAATAAATGGTATAATAGTTGATATAAAAAATGATAAAGTAATAATTGATGTAGGATTAAAATCAGAAGGAGTGCTTTCATTAGCGAATATAAAATTATTAACAGGTAATGAAGATATAAAAATAGGAGATACATTAGAAGTTTATATTGAAAAATTTGAAGATAAATCTGGTAATCCAGTATTAAGTATTGAAAAGGCCCAGAAGGAAATTACTTGGAAGAAATTAGAATCATGTCTTAATAGTAAAGAGATTATAGAAGGTACTATAACCAATAGAACTAAGGGAGGATTTTCAGTAGATTTAAATGGGACATTAGCATTCCTTCCAGGCAGTCAAGTAGATTTAAGTATAATTAGAGATGCTTCACCGTTATTAAATTCTAAACAACAATTTAAAGTAATAAAAATGGATAGGACTAGAAATAATATAGTAGTATCTAGAAGAGCGGTATTAGAAGATGTAAGACAGGTATCTAAACAGGAAGTATTATCTAAATTAGAAGAAGGAATGATAATTGAAGGAATAGTAAAAAATATTACTGATTACGGAGTATTTGTTGATATAGGAGGTATAGATGGATTATTACATGTTACTGATATGTCCTGGGAAAGAATATCATCTCCTTCTGAACTAGTTAAACCTGGGGATAAAGTAAAGGTTAAAGTACTAAAATTCGCGAAACAGACTGGAAGAGTTTCTTTAGGAATGAAACAATTAGAAAAGGATCCTTGGGATAACAGTATAGCTGAGAAATACAAAGTAGGAGAAAAATATAAAGGAAAAGTAGTTAATATAACAGACTACGGAGCATTTGTTGAATTAGAAAAAAGTATTGAGGGAATGGTATACAAAGGGGAACTCAGTTGGATTAAAAATCCAAATCCAACTCAAGTAGTTAATATTGGAGATATAGTAGATGTAAAAGTTTTAGAAGTAATTCCAGATAAACATAAAATAAGTTTAAGTATAAAAGCTTGCCAACCTAATCCATGTACTAAATTCGCTGAAGAGCATCCAGTGGGATCAAGGATACATGGTACTATTAACACAATTAGAGAATTCGGAATATTCGTAAGATTAACAGATATATTAGATGGAGTAATAGCAATGAATGATATAACCTGGGACATCTCTTACGATTATGAACTTAATAGAGATAAGTTTAATAATAATAGTAAAACTAAAAATTTCGAACCAGAACAAGAAATAGAAGCAATAATATTACATATTGATACAAATAAAAAAATAATAAAATTAGGATTAAAACAATTAACGGAAGATCCTTATGCTCATGCATTAAAATCAATTAATAAAGATGATAAAGTAAAAGGTAAAGTTAGTAAAGTAACTCCAGATGGATTGGAAGTAAAATTAGATAATGGATTACCTTGTTTAATTAAAAGAAATGATATAGGACGTAATAGTAAGAAACAATTAAATGAATATTCCGTTGGAGATGAAGTAGAAGCTTTAGTAATTAATGTAAATGTAGAAAAAAGACATGTATTATTATCAATAAAAGCATTAGATATTAAGACAGAGCGCGATGTTTTAAAAAAACTTAATTCAGACTCTGGTAAATCTAAATTAGGTGATGTATTAAGTGATGTATTGAAGAGATAATAACATAGTAAATTAGATTATATATATATTTCAATGTGAATTTGTTTGTATTTTAAATATTATTTAAAGGATGGAGTTAGTCTCCATCTTTAATTAAATAGTTGTTAGCTACATTGTATTATTAGATGTCATAGATGTGGATGTGAGTGTGCAAATATCAATAAATGTCCCAAATGTTGTAATCATTATTTAATAAATAAAGGGATAGGTATAGAGAAAGTATATTCAGAGTGTAATAGATTATTCCCAAGTGCCAATATAATAATGTGTTCAAGTGATAATATGAACACTCCTAACAAAATAGCGAATATAATACATAAAATAACTAATAATGAAGTAGATATAATAATTGGTACTCAAATATTATCTAAAGGACATAATTTTAATAACTTAAATCTTGTTGATTATTTGATAATATAACATAATAGTTTCAGTGTTAAATGCATAATATTTTTTATATAACAATAATAAATAGTTTTGTTATTATTAAATTGTATTAAATACATTAATATAATATTTTATTTAATTAATAATAGTAGTATATGTTTTATATGTAAATCAAATTTTTCTTTTAAATTAAAGTAATAATAAATGTATAATATATAAAAACACATAAAATATAAAATATTCTATTGAATTAAATACATTTGGTTTCAATTAAACAGTGTTGTAATAGAGCGTACTATTAACGCTCTATATTATGCAGAATAAATTTCTATTTCTTAAAATTCTTAGGATAAAAAGCTTGTTGATTTATGTCTATATGTTTAATATTAATTGAATTATACGAAGCTTTCTTAGCTGTATTCTTTATATTGTTAAATTTATTTTTAGATTTAATGTTATAATACTTTGTATTAACACTACTGTTACTCTTTGGGTAATAATCTGTTATATATTGTATATAGGACTTTTTTAAATTGCCTAATATTTTATCTAACCTCTCATTATCTCCACAATATTGTATATAGTTTTCTTGGAATTCATTTATTTGGTCTTGTAATTTATAATTTTTTACTACATTATTATTAAGCATTTCATTAATTGTTTTATCCACCAAGTAACTAAATATTAAAAACAATTCACATGGCATTAAGTAGTTGTATTGTACTAATATGTTACTAAATTTTTTATTATTTATATCAGTATTTACAAGTTTAACATCTTTACATATATCTGTTAGTGTTTTTAAATAATCATAAATTGACTGATTCTGTTGTATATTACAATCATTAATACTGCGTAAGGTAGGATATCTCTTTATTTGGAACTCATTTGTAGTTAGTGTTTTTGTTGCTTCATTATCGGAATAGGTTATTGTAACTTGTTTTCCAATTTTGTCATCTGTAGTTGGAAATATTTCTTTATTTTGGTAATAAGAATCCATTACGAATTTGTTTACATTATCATTTGTATAGTCTTTATTTTTATCGTTACTACTTGCTTGTACAATATTATAGTTAATACAATTCAAACAAATAAAAACTATTATTTTATATAAATTTTTCATAAAAACCAATTAAAGCGCCCCTAGCAGTTATTATTATAGTGTATATACTAAAATAAAACAATAGTAAATTTTTATTATATTATTATTTGGAATTGTTATAATGTAATATCTGTTTAATTATTTTATCTTTTGTTTTACATTTGAATAATTTATCATAATAAAATCTATTCCTTAATACATTTTTTATATATACTCTTGTTTCTTTTATTGGTATTAGTTCTATAGTCTCTAAAATTGTCAATCCCTTAAGATTTTTTATACTATTTTCATACTTTTGCAGATTGCCGGGTCCTGCATTGTAAGCATATAATATTTTAACAATATCATTATTATACTTTTCCATTAATCCTTTTACATGATTAGAACCTAAAGTCAAATTAATTGATGGTTTATATAAATCACTATCAGTTATACTTATATTTAATTTTTGAGCTTCGTCTTGAGCAGTACTTGGCATTAATTGCATTAAACCTAAAGCTCCTGCACTACTTTGTGCTTTTTCATTAAAGGCACTTTCTTGTCTTATTATAGCATGTACAAGACTTATAAAACACCTTCCTTTATTTATTAATTTTATTTGTTTTATTGCTGTTTTATTTAATTTTTTATAAGATTTTTTATTGGGTAAGTAATGCTGTTTTTTATTAAGTGTACTTATAACTATTTCTAATTCATCATTAGATTGAGCTAAATTAATTAATAATATTTCCTCATATGGATCATCTATTTCCTCTATTAATTTATAATAAAAATATCTTCTATATTTTTTGCTTTTATCATAATTCTTAGTAGCTTCTAATACTTTTACTAATTCTCTATTGTTAAAATGTTGTTTTATTTCTTTAGGAATATTAGGAGTTGTAGTATCATCCAAGGACAAACCAACTGGAGCCATGTATTTATTTGAAAGTGTTTGTAATCTATTATCTGCAAGGAATCCATAAAATGTATGAAAATACTGAGAAGCATCTTTATACCAATCAATAGCTGCCACTACATCATTTTGTGATAAATATACTTCTCCCAACCAAAAAGCATTTTTACTTATACGCACAGCATTTTCGGAATTCTCATAAGCTGTTTTAAAATGTGTTTTAGCTAAATCTATTTTATTAATAAATCTATAAGCAATAAATCCTAATAACCAGTGTATTCTTGCTTTTTCTTCACTTTTCATTTTTCCTTTAAAAATACATTTACTAGCTACATCATAAGCTAATTGTGGTTTTCCATCTCGCAACATATAATAAGCTATATATCTTCTTGTTTCATAATATTTTTTATTTAAAGATAATTTAGATTCTCCTTCATTATATTTAGCCAAGATATTAGCTGTTTTTAAATATTCTTTATTGTTCATTAATTTTTCTATATAATAGTATCGTTCAGAAGGATCAGCAATTATATTTTCATCATATTCATCATTTATGCTTTCTTTATTTTCTAAAATTTTATTAATATATTCTTTAGTTTTGTTATTTTCTACTATTTCTGTCATTTGTAATAAACCATTGGTATTATTTTGAGCTTCAAAATTTTTAACTTTTTGGGCATCTTCAATACCACTTAAATAATCACTATATGTTTCTCTAAAATCTTTTAAATACTGATTATCCAAATTTTGAAACACATAGGTTTGTTTAATAAATTTACCTGCTAAGGGTTTGTTTAAGGTTTCTAAACATCCTATGTAAGCTTCAATACCTTCTTTAGTAGTAGGTGGATATTTTTTAAACCATTTATATATATCATTATTAGTTAAATTATTTTTACTCAATATTTTCTTTTTATTTATATTTCTTTCAGCTATAGTTACTGATTCATTAAATAATGGCCAATGATTATTATCATAGAAGAAATTAAAAACTTCTTTAGAATTCTTAGGTCTTTTTATTGCTTTTTTCCAATTATCATATTTGTTTATTAAATCTTTAGTGATTGTACTATTTAATTTAGCTTCACAATTATTGTAAAAAATATAAGATATTATTAATACAATCCTCAGCATGTACAAGATATCATTGACAAATTCTTAATAACATAATTGCAATTATCAATTAATTTTCTGTAAATTACTGTCTAGAATAACATACCAGAAAGAGCACTAACAGTAAACAACCATCAGTGCTCTCATAAAATACATAGAATATAACAAATATACACTGTTATACTATGATGTAAATAGATAATATACTGTCACAGTACTATCATATACATATTGTATAAATTACTTATTTGTGTTCTTGCTTAAGAATAAAATCACAGTAATCAATGTATCAAATGCTTGCAGTATGGGTTTATTTTTTACCTTATTTATAACATCTGATATGCTATTATATAGAAGATTTTTGTCTGTATCTTGCACTAGTTGCTGGTAGACATTACCACACTGTTTTACAACATCTTGTACATTTAAGTTTTGTAAGTACTTATCACTATCGTCTCTAGATTGAATCCATTGATTAATAATAACAATTAATATCTTATCATATCGACTATCTTCTGTTTTAGCCGTTTTATATGCCAGAGCACGCAAGTACTCATTTATATTATAAGTATTTTTTACATTGTCTAAAATATTCTCTTGTGTAAATCTATATATATCATTAATATCTTTTGATGGTTTACTCATCATTAATACAATTTGGTTAAATAACAGTGATATATTTTTCAATGTCTTATCATTTACGGATTGTAATATTTGTCTAAAATTTACAACTCTTTGTTTCCTATGCTCAGGATTAAACAGTTGTGTCCGTTGATCTGGAGTTAATTTTGTTATCTCATGTTTAATATATGTCAAGACAGGATAAAGTGATTGTTGCAAAATCACTAAGCTTTTCAATGCTTCTTTTGTCTGAGCGTTAAGTATGGCATTATCATCACATTCTAGATAATCTTGATTAATAAACTTAATTAATGATTGTATATGTTCATATTCACTCTTTTTAGCATTTTCATTTTGATTCTTACTCTCCAGAACATATTGTTGATACAATTTTTGCACTACTGTACTTTTAAAAGCATCATATGTTGCTTTACACAACTTAACTTGCGCACTCATTTTTATCATCTTACGTTGGACAGTATTCAAGTTTAATTTTATGTCAGAATCCTGTGTATTTTGTATTGCATTATTGATTAAGTTTACTAAGTTGTTATATTTGCCATTTATAGATTCGTAATTGTTATAAGCTAGTTTGAGCTGATCAACATTACTATCATTATAGTCCCAAGTTTTAGTATCCTGATCAGCAGAATAACTGGCTAAAAATTTCCGAGCCATTTCATCAAAATTATTTAGACTAGATAATATAAACTGCGGTAGTGAATTATCACCTGAAGGATTACTACTACAAAATCCCGTTTCAATACTTGAACAAAGAATACCAAGTAAAGCATAA
>CAMJRB010000039.1 GCA_946408175.1 uncultured Holosporaceae bacterium | reverse complement strand
AATTTTTTTCCAATCTTGAATAAACCACAGCTGCCCTCTTTTGCTATCGCGTAAATGACCTGCTTTCTAATACAGTACATCCAAGTTTGAATATCCTACAGCAGCTCTTTTTTATTGACATGGAAGAGGCACAGCTGTTTACTAATTTTTTTCCAATCTTGAATAAACCACAGCTGCCCTCTTTTGCTATCGCGTAAACGATCTGCTGTCTAATACAGTGCATCTAACTTCGAATACCATACTGCAGCTCTTTTTTGCTATCGCGTAAACGATCTGCTTTTTAATGCATTGCATCCAACTTTGAGTATCCCACCGCAGCTCGTTTGCGGAAGCGAAAGAGTAGCTTGTGTTGGAGATTTATTTATTTTGTAAACTAGAGTACCCAACAGCCACTCGTTTCTCATCATTAGTTAAGAATGAGGCATCGTTTATTTTTTTCCATTCTGATTCTCTGTGTTCAGATAAGGCTGGTATAGAATCTATATCATATTCTAATTTTAAATTAGTATTAAATATTTGTTTAATCCAATTAGCTAAAGAATCAGTAAAAATATTTAACAATGGAATAACTGTTTCTTCCCAGAAATTATATCTAGCTTCTTTGTAGTTGGAAAAAGTAGCAGAATTCATTATGCCGATTAGTATTGGAGGTACTCCGAAAGCTAGGGCTATTTCTTTAGCTGACAATTCCTTGCCAGCAATGAAATCTAAATCTTTAGGAGACAATCCCATTTCCTTCCATTGAAAATCTCCTTCTAATAAAAGTATTTTACCAGCATTTCTTCCTCCTTCATATAAACTTTTCAAATCATGTTTCAATTCATTTCTTTTATTAGAATCAAGAGAATGCTTATACATTAAAGCTCCTGATGGTCTTCCTCCATTCTGCAAGAAAGCTGTATTTTGGGAAGCTATAGCGTTATGTTGTTGAATAGAACTCATAGAGACTTCTATTGGACTCATACCATACCAATCATCAATTGGATTGAAAAGTTTTATGTGCAGTATATCTGAATTACCACTGTCATTGTCTACTGGAAAAAATCTACTATCCTTACCTACATTGTATTCATAACCTTTTGGTACAGTACTATTACAAGGTATTATTTTGACTCTGTCTGGTCGTAAGTTATATAGTTCTTTAGGATTATTATTGAAGTCTTTTACTACTACAATATAACAATTACCATTAATTAATAAATACGATACAGCTTCTTCAATAAAGGTATTCTTAGATTGCAAAGCATTAGGTTTACTAATAATATCTAATATTTCATGTTTATAAATTATTTCATCTACTTCCTTATCTCCTTTGAGTGATTTTAATAACCAATCTACTGAAGATATAGCTCTAGCTATTAAGTTTATACATCTGAATACTATTACATTCTTCTTATATCCGCTATTAGATAAATCACTATAACTAAATGAAGATTTAGTATTTACTGGTTTATAAGATATTAAATCTGATGAATACTCATTATTACTAAAATAATTTTTAAATATTTTATTAAACATATACTATTAATTTATTTATTCTTCACAGTTTTAGTATCACACATCCGATCAACATTCCTATAATGAAAAATAAGCCCATAGGATTTTTTGGAATAGTTGTAATCAACTTTATATTATATAATTGCTTTAATATTTTAATTTTTGTATATTATTTCTTTAATTAGATATATATTTCATTTTCTTACTGATTTAAGTATTATATTAGTAAGCTGATAATATTAATTGATGTGCAAGTCATATATTATGCATAATATATTATAAAAATTGGTTTAAAAACTACTCTGCAGTGAGTTGGACAATTCATTATTATAAATAACTAGTTTGACCAGTGACTAATAAAATAGTAGAATAATATTATACAATGACAAATACATTATACATATAATAATATGGAAAAAAATAATAATAATGGTGTTATAACTCAAGTAATAGGAGCTGTAGTTGATGTTTATTTTGACAATAAATTGCCAGCTATATATGATGCTCTGACTCTTGAAGTAGAAAATAATAAAGTTAAGAAAAAAATTACTCTAGAAGTAGTTCAACATATAGGAGAAAACACCGTAAGATGTATTTCTATGGCTTCTACTGATGGTCTCTATAGAGGTATGCCTGTATATAATACTGGAGCTCCTATTACTGTTCCAGTTGGTGCTTGTACTTTAGGCAGAGTGCTAAATGTTACTGGAGAACCAGTAGATAATAGTGGACCTGTAAAATCTGATACATATTTGCCAATACATAGAGACGCTCCTCCTTTTGCTCAACAATCTACTAGTACTGAAATATTAATGACAGGTATAAAAGTAATAGATTTATTAACTCCTTATGTAAAAGGAGGTAAAGTAGGACTGTTCGGAGGTGCTGGTGTTGGTAAAACTGTTCTAATAATGGAATTAATAAATAATATAGCTAAAAAACATGGTGGTTATTCAGTATTTGCTGGAGTAGGAGAAAGAACTAGAGAGGGAACTGACTTATTTGAAGAAATGATAGCTTCTGGAGTTAATAAACAACCAGGAGAGCCAGGTTCTAAAGCAGCTTTAGTCTATGGACAAATGAATGAAGCACCAGGGGCCAGGGCTAGAATAGCTCTTACTGGTTTAACTATGGCTGAGTACTTTAGAGATACTGAAGGTAAAGATGTATTATTGTTTATTGATAATATATTTAGATTTACTCAAGCTGGATCGGAAATATCTACATTACTAGGAAGAATACCATCAGCTGTTGGTTATCAACCTACACTAGCTTCTGAAATGGGGGCTTTACAAGAACGTATTACCTCCACTATAAATGGATCTATTACTAGTATACAAGCTATATATGTACCAGCTGATGATATGACAGATCCATCAGCAGTTACTTCATTTATACACTTGGATGCTACTACAGTATTAAGTAGACAGATAGTATCCTACGGTATATTTCCAGCAGTTGATCCATTAGCTTCAACCTCAAGAATGATGAGTCCAGAAGTAGTGGGTCAAGAACATTACGAAATAGCCAGAGAAGTACAGTATATATTACAAACTTATAAATCATTACAAGACATAATAGCTATTATAGGAATGGATGAATTGTCAGATGAAGATAAATTAATAGTGAACAGAGCAAGAAAGATTAGACAATTCTTCTCTCAGCCTTTCCAATCAGCTGAAAATTTTACTGGTAGAAAAGGAGTTTTCGTTGAATTGAAAGATACTCTGGAAGGATTTAAAGCAATAGCTAATGGAGATGTAGATTATATACCTGAGATGATGTTTTCCTTTAAAGGTACAATAAACGATGTTATAAAAAGCTACGAAGAAAGTAAAAAGCAATAAAAATATATTGTTTTAATATTGTTGTTATATTATTGATTTTAAAATATTTTGTGAATAATAATTATGGGCTTTTTTATTGCTTTGTAAAGCTATTAAGGAATGCGATTATTATATTAGAAGATAGGTATAAGAAATTATTAATATTATGAAACAATCATCAGTTTTACAAATAGAAACTAATAATAAAGTAGTATTAACTGCTTATAATGCTGTTCAGGAATTATATCCTTTGAATAAACATGAAATGTTAAGGAATATATGTTCTAAACCAATAATGCTAGATGATTACAATGATGATATGTATAAATGTGTTATAAGAACAAATGATATTCCAGATATTAATTTATTAAAAACTAACACTTTATATAACATATATTCAATAATACAATTTAAATGTCAAGGAAATAATATTCCTGCAGTTCCATATGTATTAGATTCATTAGAGCATAATGAAGATGGAACTATATTCAGACCAATATTACAAATGTACTTAGTAGATTTTAATATATCTTGTGAAACTTCTGGTAATAATAAATTAATTATAGAATTTGTGTCTTAATAAGACTATAACGAGTATACAAAACAATTTATGCAGTTGTATAAAATAATATAATGATTACGCAAGATTATTTAGGCATTTGATACTATGATAATTTTATAAAACAATTCGGGCATTTGTATCTTAATAAAAAAATGATGACACAAGACTATTTATAAATCTATTTTTAATAGATAATAAAGATATACAATTATGTGAAAGTATATATTTAAAAATTAATAATGTAATATTTAAATAGAAGGAGGAAAAATGATTAGTAAAACTAAATTAATTAATAATAGTACTAAAAGTAGTTATAAATTAATTAATAATAATAGTAAAAAATTAATTAATAGATTAAAAAATAATAATAAATTTATAAGAAATAACACACTATCAAAACTAGTAGGAAATTCTAGTAATATACTAATTAATAGTAGTAATAAAACAATAATTAATAAACGTAATAATAATAATCAAAATCAATCAAGTAGTAGTAATGGGAAAAATGATAATAAATTTAAATTAAATAAATCTATTTCAAGACTTGGAATACGTTCCAATAATAAAGCAAGTGATAATAATGAAAATAGTAGTAGTAACAATACTCACATTAGAGTAAATAAAGCCATGTCAATGCATTTAAAATCAAATAAGAATATGTCAATACTTGGCATGCCGTTAAGATTAAATAAGGCCATGTCAATGCTTGGCATGCATTTAAAATCACATGAGAATATGTCAATGCTTGGCATGCATTTAAAATCACATGAGAATATGTCAATGCCTGGCATGCCTTTAAGATTGAATAAAGCCATGTCTATATTAGGTATATGTTCCAGAAGGGATGCTGATAAGTATATAGCTAATAAATCTGTATATGTAAATAATAAATTAGTAGAAAAATTAGGTACAAAAGTAAAGAATGGAGATATTATTACTGTAAATGGAATAAATTACACTTTTACTAATAAACATAAAACAAGAGTTTGGATATATAATAAACCCTCAGGATTAGTTACTACTCATAAAGATGAAAAAGGTAGAGTTACAGTATTCGATAGTATTAGTGATATGATAGGACAAAGAGTAATATCAGTAGGGAGATTGGATTTAAATTCAGAAGGATTATTATTATTAACTAATAGCGGAGATTTTGCAAGATATGCTGAATCTCCTAATACAGGCTGGGAAAGACATTATAGAGTGAGATTTTTTGGGGAGGTAAATAATAATATTATACATGAACTAGTTAAATTAAAAAATAATAATAGAGTTATATTTTCAGGAGAAGTAAATAATAATAAGTTAAATTCAAATAAACTAAATCAATTCAAAAACAATGAGCTGCAAAACAATACTGAAAATGTAAACGATAATATTACAGACAAAATAGATAAACCAAATAATATATTAGTAAATAATAATGAATGCAAAATAATGCAATTAAAAAATAATGAAATACACACTAAGCACCTTATGAGTAATTTGTCTGGAGAGGATAATAATAATATAGATGTTAATAAACTAAATAAATCAAAACATAACACTACTGAAATAAACAATAACAATCCTACAGCTTCAGTAGATTTGAATACTAATGATATAAATATCTGTAAAACACATAAATTAGAAAATAATAAAATACAAAATAATAATAGTATGTTTTCAGTAGATGTGAATAATAATACATTAGACTCACACAAAACAAATCAATTGAAAAACAATGAAATACAAAATAATTTAACTAACACAATGTCATTAAATGACGATACTAATAAAACAAATTTAGAGAAGGTAATAGAAATTATAAGTAATGGTATTACTATCGATGGTATACATTATGCTCCAATAAAAATAACAAATATTAGTAATAATAAAGGATTAAATAAATGGTGCACTTGTGTATTAAAGGAAGGCAAAAATAGAGAGATTCGTAAGATTTTTAATTATTTCGGATTGCAAGTAAATAAATTAATAAGAATAAAATACGGTCCATATGAATTAGGAGATTTAAAAACAGGAGAGATTAAAGAAGTAGAGGACAAGATAGAACAATGATACTTGGTATGCTAACATTGTTAGCGGATGAAACAGCAATAATACTATATAGTGTCAATGATAGATGAGATATGTAAATGGTTTAGGCAGTTATCAAACGAGATCTTGCTTGCTATTACATCATCAATATTATCCAGCATATTAACAACAAATTGGACTCGGTATAAATTATTATATTATAATGTATTTTTGCCCAAAGAACTAAAAATCTTGATGACGACATATTCATTGTATAATGATTCATCTAGTACAAAAATAGATAATTATAAAAAAGAGTATACAAGTAATGAAATGTATGATATGTGTAAATTGTTATTAAAATCTAATTCATTCTTTTATAAAAATTACAATGGAATACAATATAATTATAATTACATTAAAAAATTATTCCAAAGATCATGGGAAAACATATTTCAATACATTAGTTTAAATCAAGATATTTTAAACAAATGTAAATTGAAAGATGAATTAAATAATACTATTAAGAAATTAAAAGAATTTAATATAACATTACTAACACACTATACAGATATTACTTCTAATGATAAAGAAACATTAAAACAGTGTTATGTCTTTGCTCATAAACAATTTGTAAAGAATAACATAGATAAAATACTAAATCATCCAGATGCCAATTTTATTGAGAATTGGTTAAGAACTAATAGATTGGAAGAAAAATATAAATATTGCATACACACATACTACTACTATTTTTCCTGGGATTGTACATATGATTCTGAAATAGGATCTCATTTTGCTAATGCTGAAATATCACAAGAAGTTATAAAAGAAATATTGTCACTATACCTAAGTAATTGTGAAAAATTAAAAGAAATGAAAGAAAGATATAAACACATTTTACACAATATCAATAGTAGTTTCAATAGTGTGGTAGAAAGTATTAACTCGCAATTGTTGGAAATGTACAAACCATATAAGAATAACCCAAAGAAATTTGATGGAATGCTAGCTATTTTTTGTGGAATTAATGAACATAATATTGATGAAAAATTAGAATATGCATTACATTACGACAATAGGTACAATATAAGTTATAAACAATTCAAAATGTTACAGAAAATATTAAGTAAATTAATTTTTACAGATGAGAATTAGAGAATCATGAATATTAATAATAAAAATTTATTTATAGTACCAGGAATTATAATAGTCAGTTTATTACTTTCCGGACAATATATCGTGGTATTTATTATATTGGTAATATTAGTCATACTTATTTTACTAGACCAATATAATTCTAAAAGAAAGTATATCTATCCATTGATAAAAGCATTATCACTACTAGATAATAATGACAGTTTTAAAGATAAAAATTTAAAAATTCTGTGTAATGATTTACTAGAGGCAAATAAAGTTTGGTATTATAATTTCTATTATAATGAAAACTATCAAGAGTTTTATAAACTATTTTCCACAGCCTGGACAAATATATATATTTATACAATTATTAACAACTTACTTGAAACAAGAGAAAAATTAGATACCTTAAAATCTGTTTTAAAAAATTTAAATATTACAGTACGTGATAAATATATTAAATTTGATTATGATACAGCATACATTACATTCATTAATTACAATATTTATGATGTAAAGATATTTGATAAACTAAGTAAAGAAGAAATAGTAAAATGGTGTAAACAATATAACATTAAAGAAAAACAACAAGTTGTGCGTATTGATATTGCAAATAAATTTTTCTGGTTTGAAGAATGGAAGGCAATAGATAATGATAATATATTTTATTTTTACGAAAATTGTTGTATTGATATCATATTCTTGTATGTGATTAATGATCCGTTTTTAAATAAAATAATTCGTGGTACAATTTCTTGCAAAGATATAAACAGCACAATTCTTGACAAACTGAACAATTTGTTTAATCAATGTACTAATTATTACAATACTCAAAAATTGAATATCGATGAAGCGCAATATAAACAAGTAGAAAAATTGAATGCAGTAGTGAAGGCGTTGGTTTTTAAAGATAATATATAATAATTGTGGCACAATTTGGTAAATATGAATGATCAAAAAAAATAATGCTTGCATGCTATTATAAGACATGTTACTATTATAGTGTTAGGTATGGTGTGCATTGGCGTAATAATGATGCTAGATGTAGTGCATATCTAAATATAAATATGCGGGCATAGCTCAGTGGTAGAGTACAACCTTGCCAAGGTTGGTGTCGTGGGTTCGAGTCCCATTACCCGCTCCATTTTTTTTTAAAACAAGGTGATTAATAATGGCAAAGAAGAGTCCTGTAATAACTATAAAAATGGTTAGTTCTGCTGGTACTGGTTATTTTTATGTAACTAAAAAGAATCCGAAGAATATAACTGAAAAGTTGGAGTTAATTAAGTATGATCCTAAAGTAAGAAAACGTGTTCTATTTAAGGAACATAAAATAAAGTAGTATATGGGATTTAATTGTGGCATTGTAGGATTACCGAACGTTGGTAAGTCCACTCTGTTTAATGCTTTAACTTCTACTTCTCAAGCTGATTCTGCTAATTATCCATTCTGTACTATAGATCCTAATATAGGTAGAGTGGCAGTACCTGATGATAGGTTGTACAAGCTCGCTAATATTGTTAATTGCAGTAATATTATTCCATCCCAATTAGAATTTGTAGATATTGCTGGAATAGTTAAAGGTGCTAGTAAAGGAGAAGGTCTAGGTAATAAATTTTTAGCTAATATAAGAGAAACCGATGCTATATTGCATGTAGTTAGATGTTTCGAGGATAGTGATATAGTGCATGTAAAAGGCAGTATTAATCCTGTTTCAGATATAGAAACTATTGAGACAGAATTATTACTGGCTGATTTAGAGAGTGTGGAAAAAAGACTGCCAGCACTTGAGAAAAAACTTAGAGGCAGTAAGGATAAAAACGATACTGCACTATTTGAAGCTTTAAATACAGTCTATGAATTACTAAAAAATGGACAGTTGGCTATTAGTGCTAATATAAAAGATAAATCTATACTAAATCAATTGCAATTACTGACAACTAAACCGGTAATGTTTATTTGTAATGTTTCAGAAGATGATATAGTTTCTGGTAATAAATATACTGAATTAGTAAAAGAAAAAGCCGGTAATAATCCAGTAGTTATAATATCAGCATCAATAGAAAATGAAATTGCCCAATTAGAAAATATTAATGAGAAAATAGAATTTTTAAAGTCACTTGGAGTTGATTCTACGGGTTTAGATAAAGTTGTTAGACAAGGATATGAATTACTGGGATTAATGACTTATTTTACTGTAGGACCTAATGAAACTAGAGCTTGGACTATAACTAAAGGAATGAGTGCTCCTCAAGCCGCCGGAGTAATTCACAGTGACTTCGAAAGAGGATTTATTTGTGCTGAAACTATTAATTGGCAAGATTTTCTTGAGTATAAAGGAGAATTAGGAGCCAAACAAGCTGGTAAATTACGTTTAGAAGGAAAAGATTACATAGTGCAGGATGGAGATGTAATGCACTTCAGATTTAATGTTTGATTTTACTTAGTCTTCTATTATATATTAATATAATTGTCTTAGTATTTACTTGTATCATATAAATTATAGTATTATATTTATCATTCTTCCAATACATCTGCAATTTACATTACATAATCAGTAAATTAAATTTATAAAAATATAGTACACAGTCTAATAAAAACCATGTACTATTTGTATAACATTATTTATTTGTTTCCGATTGTTTATCCTCATATTTTTGAATTGGGCTTTCTATGGAACTTTGTATAGTATTATTTATTGCTTTATATTATTGTTCGTATCATGTGTTGGATTTGAAACACTCATAAGATGATCAATCTGAAGATTCTTAAATGATGAATACAAGTTTCTTTGTACCCAGTCAGTATTTGTACTTGTTTGTTTATCTTCATCTAGATTTGTTCGTTTATATATATTCGAATAATTTTTATTCAAATAATTTAATCTTATTGGGCGCTTCTTTTTTGGATTATTAGAGTGCATATTCTGTAGAGTTTGGTTCTTCTTCTTTGGATTATTAGAGTGCATATTCTGTAGAGTTTGGTTCTTCTTCTTTGGATTAT
>CAMJRB010000038.1 GCA_946408175.1 uncultured Holosporaceae bacterium | reverse complement strand
ATGCTGGATCTTGTTGAAAAAGATTCTTAGATTCCATGCAATAACAACTACTACTGTTTATAGCTGTTCCACAACTTAGTATTATTACTGAAGTTACTAATAAATTAAGGAAATTTTTACTCATTATTATCCTTTTAAATTAAAACAATTCCTATTTTCTATACTAATATATTTTGGAAAAATAATCAAATATAATACTATTATTATATTTGTAATACATAATAATATTTATTGTGACTGCTGCGTAAATGCTAAGTTTATAGCAATATAACAAACAGTAAATAATAATAAAATATTTACCGTTACTTATTAATCTTTATAGTTTATTATTATTGGGTTTTACTGACAAGTGTGAATTATTACTTAGTGTTAATATTGAATCTTTAGATATTGCAAAATTACTAGCATTTACAGTAGCTTCATTGAACATAACTGCAGCTGTAATAGTTTGTTCACCAACTGCTATTTTACTTAAATTTAATTTTAATTTATCTACTTTGTAATCAATAGTAATACCATCACCATTGATATCTTGTAAACCATTACCAACATTATACATTTGCACATTATTATCATCTAAGAATGTATAGTTACCAGTATATTGAATAGTATCTCCTTCATTTGTACTATTCTGGAAAGTATTAATATTAGGAATAAATGAACTATAAGAAAATTTTATGTCAGTTGTTTCATTTGGTACTGTCATAGTTCCAGTATATGGTTTACCTATTGGATTTTGGTGGGTACTAGTTATCTCTTGTGCATATTGATCTGTATAACAATATAACTTATTAGAACTATCATTACGTATTCCATTGTTTGCACCCTTTAATTCTACTGTTGTATTAATGTTACTATTATTAACAACTTTTATATTACCATCATTTATTAATCCAAGATTTATTATTGTTGGCATATTATTTCTACCATCTTGATCTTCGTAAAATAATTCATTTATTTTATCTTCTTCACTTGTTTTCTCTGTATTAATGCAATATCCACCACCAAGTGAATATTGATTATAAACATAGTCTGATTTCCTCATGTTAGTAATTGTATCTCTATTGTCTAAATCAGGTAAACTATCAATTGTGTAAAAATATTTCGATTTTATTGTGTCTGATAAATCCTCGGCATGTACATTATCATTAATATTATACCATTTATTATTACTATATTTAATATAAGTATTGCTGCCATCAGTAATTTTATTTATAGAACTGCCACAATCTTTTATATCTTTCTTTAGAAGAAAGCCAGCAGTTTTAGTAGGTTCTGTTTTTATTCTGTCAAAACTAGTCCATATTACATTTTGTCCAGTTAATATTTTTACTATTGCATTCTCATCTTTAAAATTTACTGATGATATTGTAGGTGCTGGTCTAAAATATCCTCTGTTTGATAAATCATTATTCACACTTCCATCTATTTTATATCTAGTGTTATTTCCAGTAAATGAAATTGCTTGTATATCATGTGTACTTTCTGTAAATGTAATAAAAGCTGCATTGTTTTCATTAGTTAAATTCATATCTAGATATATTGTATTACTTGAAACTAAATTCTCACCAGTTTTATTTAAATCCCAATAAATATCACTCATTATATTGTATGTTAAACTCGATAAATCAACCCTACTACTAGGATCATCTGGTGTTTTATATTTAATATTGCCATTTCCATCTAATTGTTCTACTTTTATTAAAGCATTCTTATTATTTAAATTAATTTTAGTAGTACTTGCTGGTACTGTGTAAATACCGTAGAAATATTGATTATCTCCATTTAATGTTATTTCTGTAGTACTAGGATCTGTGGACACTCTTTCATTTTCTTTATCTGCAGTATTTTCATTAATTAATCCAATATTTAAAGTTGCTGGAAGATTGTTTAATATGCCAGTTCTCGGACTACCAAATGGAAGATAGAATGCACCATCTTCAAAACATACTTGAATAGTATTAGTATCCCAGTAACAATTTTTATTATTACTATTGGTAATAATATTATATGTTGTTTCATTATTTTTAAAAGGTACAGTACTTATAAGTTTTGAAATTGTTTCATTAGGTATACTTACATTAAGAAATTTTTCATCATATTCAACAAATGGATTAACATTAGTACCAATAATTTGTGTATTATTTTCATCTAATGCTAATACTACTCCACTTTCATTGTAATACTTCCATATTATATCAGATTTATATACATCTTCATATTTATAGTTATAATTTTCAAAGAAATACTGATTTTTCCTATAATGTAGATCATCTATATTAGTAGGAATTATTGTACCTTTATTATGTTCTCCATTCAATGGAACAAACCATAGTAAATTAGGAAAGAAAGTGTTTCTAGTAAAACCCTGACCACCAAACATCATTTCATCAAAGTAATAATTACTATTAGTGCCAAGAAATTCCGGAAATACTATGTCAACATCATATTGAATTGTTCCTTTCAATTTTTTTGCTTCTTCTGCATTATCCTCTGTGAATCTATTTAAATATAAAACGCCCCTCTCAGCAAATGTGTGAACGGCTGATGATGTAAGTGCTGTAATATTATTACCATCAGATGTAATATGATTATCATTTAATACAAATTGTTCAGTAAGTGTTGTAGGATACATTACAGGTACAGTAAATTTCGTTGAACTATCTAAGAACCAAACATTAGCATTACTGTCGATATCTATTATACTCTTTGGAGATAGTATAAAATCAAAATTCTTTGTACCAAACATAAATAAACTATTAATAGAAACATGATTTATTGTACCCAAAACTAAACATTTAAAATAAACATCATTACCTGAAATAGTTTGATTAGTGGTTAAAGTAATTCCATTTGGAATAAATAGTGTTGATGTATAATCACCACATGATATTTTATTATTTAAAGTATAATTATCTTTTACTATAAAATTAGTATTTTGTTCTAAAATGATACTATCAGAACTAGTTCTTGTTACAAAGTCTAATATATAATTATTTAAATCATACCATTGTACTGTATTAGTAATACATTTTTTCTTACCATTTTTTAATATTAATTCACCAACATTATATCCCTCTGCTTCTGTGTTATCCCTAAAATATGCTGAGAGTTTATTTGAAATATCGTTTAAAAAAACTGGCTTACCAAGATTAAATTTGAACTGCTTTTCATATACTGTTACTTGTCTGTAAACTTGTATCCCATTGCGGGTATAATATGAACCATCTTTACAACGTGCTTTTACTAATGAAGATAGGGCGCCATTATCTGCAACAATTAATTTTGTATTATATGAATTATCATTATCTGGATACCATTACTGGATTAATACTGGTTGTACTTGATCACTAACATATATATATTCCTCATTAAAATCACTATTAGTTCCAGATACTACAAAAGCACTATTACCATTTGTTGTTGTAGCATATCTGAACATATTATTGGCTTCCTTTATAAAAATTGGATTGCCTAAGGCATCAAATTCAAGTTCTACATCACTGTCATTTTCAAACGTTTGTCTAAAAACTGCAATATTATTTTCTGTATACAATGTAGAATCTTGTTTCCGTACTTGTGTTACATAAGGAATACCTGAAGGATCATAGGCGAGATTATAGCTTTGTGATGTTGGTTTCTGAATTCTTATTGTTGTACCATAATGTAGTGTTGCTCCATCATTTGCATCATATACAGAAACCCATGGCATATTTGGATTGCGATCTGTGTCTATTGCTTGTTTTTCTGCACCATTCTCTACAACGAATTTTGGATTTCCACTTTCATCAAATTGAAGATTTACATCACTATAATTATTATTATTACCATATTCATTATATTGCTTTTTTATTTTTTGCCTAAATACTGCTTGACCATTCCTTATATATGGCGTAATAAAATCACTTTTTAGCGATTTCACTACTACTGGCATATTATTATTATCAAATTCAAATAAACTAATATTGTCTGAATATTTTGGATTCCAGGAAGGAATAACAATATTGTTTTGTACTAATACTTTATAATTAGTTTTTGTAGTAGTAGCATTACAATTAGTATCAGTAAATACTGGAGTATTATTTCCATCATTGGTTGTTGCTTGTTGTGGAACTTTTTCATACACTATATTGCCTGCACCATCGTCGCTTTCTATTTTTGGTAATATTACATCATATTTATCTTCATTACCTTCATAATTTAAGGGATTAAATTCATAATACTGAATTTCAGATGCTGATACGATACTTATAATACTATACAGTAGTAATAAAGTTTTAGAAAAAAATTTCATAATATTAGTTAATTTTTAAATTAAATATCCTATATATTTAGGATAATAGAGAACTATTAATATTTGATGAATCAAAAATTTATTACAATATACATGATTAGTATTTATATAGTTTAAATAAAATATCAATCAAAGTTTAAAACACTATTTATATAGTGATGTACATATCTATATTAATTTGTTAATATCATTTCTACATTGCAATGGGCGTAAATAAACTTTACTAGTTGGTAAGGTTTGATGTTATAGTATATATATACAGATAGGTAGTAATGATTTTAGTTTAAAATGAGTAAGACTTTAATGCCACGATCAACAGCTATATGGTTAATAGAAAATACTTCATTAACATTTGCACAAATAGCTGAGTTCTGTGGTTTACACATACTTGAAGTAGAATCATTAGCTAATAATGAAATTGACACTAATCTTATAGGTTGGAATCCTATACTTTCGTCACAGTTAACTAATGAAGAAATACAGAGATGTGAAGCAGATCCAAATGCTAAATTACAATTAAAAATTATTCCTGAATTGGAAAATGATAATACTAGGCAAAGGAAATACACTCCCAAAGCCAAGAGAAATGATAAACCTAACGCTATATTATGGTTAATAAAATATTATCCAGAAATGCAAGATAAAGATATATGCGATTTACTTGGAACTACTACGAGAACAGTTCATTCTATAAGAAACAAAACTTATAAGAATATATCAACACTAACACCACGTGACCCATCAGTAATAGGACTATGTACAGCACAGGATTTAGATTTTTATATTAGTAAATTAAAAAGAGAGTAAAATATATTGTATATGACTATATACCTCACAGGATTTAAAGTTTTATATTAGTAAATTAAAACGAGAATAAAATATAGGAGAATAAAAGTATGATTAATATAATTTTTAAGTATAATAATGAAGAATTTAAAGTAAAAGCCAATGAAGGAGAAACATTGTTGGAGTGCGCTTTAAAAAATAATGTGCCATTAATAGGAGGATGTGGAGGAGCTGGTATATGTGGTTCTTGTAATGTTGATATAGATGAGAAGTATATTGGTAAAATAAAAGAACCAGATGCTAATGAGCAGGATGTAATAGAATATTTACCAATGTACAAACCAACAACCAGATTAGCTTGTCAAGTCATTATTACTAAAGAAATGGATGGTATTACAGTCAATATTAACAACTAATTAATTATTGCAATATTTGATTCATATTAAGCTGCTGGAACATTGAAATGATATAATCATTATATGGGGTTTATTTTAAATTTTAATGATAAAATATAAGTATTTTAAGTATCCATTCTGGCGGTATTTTGCATATAACTTTCTTTACTCGGCTGCTTTTGGATTACTGCCACTATTTTGTTATATTGCTATTAAGCTTTATATTTTATTAAAAAATAATGAAATAAGTGAGAATATACAATTAATGTCCCTTGGATTAATGGATTGGCATTTATATAAAATCCCTCTTAGGCATCTTGATAAAATCGAAATATTATTAATAATCAGTTGGGTAGTATTATGCTGTGCAGGATATGTATTTATGAGTAAAAAAATATTAGATATAGTATTATTCAATAAATACAAAGCTATTTTAATTATAACTAATATTAAAAAAGTTTCTTGGGGCAAAGCATTCTTCTTTTCTATAATCAATTGTATTATGAGTTTTATTGGAGCATGGACTGCTTTATATATTATGCAATATGTTAATGTTTATATTAATTTATTTCTATGTATTATGCAAATAATTGGAATACTATTATCCTGGTTGTTAACTTACTGTACACTTAATAAATTTATAGAATACTTTTGTCAAATCAAAATTAAACCTTTACAATATAATTCCTAGTTATGTTAATATTTATACCAATGTGTTTCTATGTATTATGCAAATAATTGGAATACTATTATCTTGGTTGTTAACTTACTGTACACTTAATAAATTTATAGAATACTTTTGTCAAATCAAAATTAAACCTTTACAATATAATTCTTAGTACTGTTTAGTATTTTGATTTATTTCTTATATTATATATAATTTATATAGATTTTTATAAATATATCGTTGTTTGCTTATATTTTATGCTTTATTGCTGTGATTATTTTTATTTAAAGAACAATATATTAAAATTTTATAAAAAGTATTGAATAGTATTAATAAATATTATGCAATTATTAAAAGTTTTTTGTAATTTGGTTAATAAGATGATAGAATATGTAGTGATAGTTTTATTGTGAAATGCTTATGACAAAAACAAATATAGAGTTATCTGATAGTGAAAGACAGAAATGTGAAATATGGACTAGAGTAATGGGATATTATAGACCAGTAGAAAACTATAATATTGGTAAAAAAGCAGAGTATTGTGAACGTAGATGTTTCAAGGAAACGAACACTGATAAAATGAACAATACAGCGAATGCAAATAAGCAGTCTTGTGAACGTAGATGTTTCAAGGAAACGAACACTGATAAAATACACAATACAGCGAATGCCAATGAGCAGTCTTGTGAACGTAGGTGTTTTAAGGAAACGAACACTGATAAAATACACAATACAGCGAATGAATAAGATTTATCTTTGGAATTTACACAATTTAAATCTGAACAGTCTACAACTATTTACAAATAATAAATGTTTTACATAAATTATAAGTGAAAGTTCTACTACTATTACAAACGGAAGCTCTGCAATAGTAGAAACTTCAAATGTTAACAAAATATCGAGTTATAGCAATATGAAAAAGGTATTAAAATTAAGCTGAATTATTCTATTACAGATTTTAGGGCAAATAATAATCAAGAATAAATGAATTATGACAATAAATAATTTGATTCAATAAGGAAAATAAATTAAAACATTGAATTAACAATATATTAAACTTTTATTTCTAGACTAAGAGTATAGATTACAAATTACATAAGGTGATTGTTATGTTACGTTTACGTTATATTATGGCTTCACTAGCTCTACTCACGTCTGGAATTGTTTTATTTAGCAATATTAATATTGTAACTTGTTCTACAAATGAACAAAAGAAAGATGACAAAAAAGAAGATGACCAAATTTTAGAAAATACATTCTTTACATTGAATAGGGTAACTGCTAGTATATATTGCCAAAAATTAGCTGAAGATATAGCGACTGAATACTATGGACCTGGTGTTAAAGTTGTACTTGAATAATATTCCATAATATATATTCAGTAACAATTTATATTGTTACTCTATAATAGAGAATATATAAAGTGTTAGTAGTGTGTAAATATAGTAATGTCATTTATAAATTATTTATTGAATAATGGTTACATAGATAAAGATATATATAATATACTATGTAATCAAGACAGTAATAGTAATAATATAGATGATATTATAATTTCCACTACTGGCTTATTAGAAGATGACTTAGTAAAACTAAAGTCTCAGTATTATAATATACCGTATACTAATTTAGATAATTTTGTACCAATAGATAATGTAGATTACTCTAAGTTTGAACAATTGCAAGCTGTGCCTTTCTCAATAAACAATAATATTATAAATATAGCAATAAGTAATCCTAATAATTTAGTTATAAAAGATAAAATAAATTATTATATAACTTCTATTGATTGTTTTAGTCATGTAAATATAAATTATTTTATAGCTAAACAAAGTAAAATTCAACAGATATTTCAGGAATTATTACATACTAATAATAATGAAATAAACAAAATAGTAAGTGATGCTATTAGTTTAAATGCTTCTGATATTCATATAACTCCATTTCAGAATTTCTTTATTATAATGTTGAGAATAGATGGAGAATTAGTTGATTATAAAACTTTTCCAATTAGTGAATATCAATCATTGGCAGTATCATTAAAAGTTAGGTCGAATTTAGATATCTCTGAGAACAGAAGACCTCAGTCTGGACAATTCTGTATTAATCAAGCAGATTTAAGATTATCAACTCATCCTACAATATATGGAGAAAATATAGTTATTCGTATTTTAAATAAAAATATTTATAATTTAAATATAGAATCATTAGGATTTAATAAAGATGAAATAGAGTATTTTAAAAAAATAGTGAAATTAAGTCAAGGAATAATAATATTCTGTGGTCCTACTGGATCTGGTAAAACTACTTCAATATATTCACTAATAGATCTAATAAATAAAAAATCAAGAAATGTAATGACTTTGGAAGATCCTATAGAATATAAAATGGCAAATGTTAAACAAACTGAAATAAAACCAGGAGTATTGGATTTCGCTAATGGTGTTAAATCATTATTAAGGCAAGACCCAGACGTTATATTTATAGGAGAAATAAGAGATGATGAAACGGCTCATATGGCTATTAGGGCATCAATGACTGGACATTTAGTATTTACTACAATACACTCTAATGATAGTATAGGAGCAATATTTAGACTTAAACATTTTAATATACAGTCTTCATTCATAGCCGAGAATATTATAGCTATAATCTCTCAAAGATTAGTAAAGAAATATGCTAATAAAGGTAGAATAGTAATTAGTGAAATATTAAAACCAGATATTAATCTAAGTGATTTGATTAGTAATAATGCTAGTAGATTAGAAATGTTGAATTATGCCATAAATAATTTAAATTTTAAAACAATAAAGGAAGATGCCATACAGAAAGCTAAGCATAATTTAGTATCAATACAAGAACTAGAAAGCAAGTATAATATAAGAATAGATTAATATAGTAATTTTATTTTAAATGCTATTTTACTTTTTTTACTTTATCTATTTTTCTATAAAAGTACCACATGGGCCAAATTTTATATTGTGTAAAAACGATTAATATAATATACTATTAATATAAGTATTACTAATATACACTTTATATGTTGTATAGCGATGAATCCATGCTACCAACTAATGTATTTAGTTCACTAATTTAAAATACTTGATGAGTTCAATGCACCTAACGGTGTCTGGGAAACTGTAAGTGCCCGGCATCCAAATGATGCTAGGAACAAAGAATATCTTGACATTTTAATTGATTTTATTAAATCAATATTAAAACGTCCTGATCCTATTACTAGTGTTGAATTGGTAAATACAGAGTGAGATAGTACATTTATAGGAGAACATGGTATTAGATTAGACTTATTTGCTAGAACTTCTACTGGGGAACTATTGAATGTGGAAATGCAGAAAAAAAATAGTGATCACATATATAAGCGTTCTCTTTTCTATTTGGCAAAAATATATTATTCACAGTTAACAAAAGGACAGGAATACAAGAAACTATGTCCTGTTATTGTTATTAATATTTTAGACTTTAATTTATTTAATGATAATAGATGTAATAGAAACTTTGTACTAAAAGATGAAAAAACTAATGAAGAATACTTAAGGATGATAGAAATGTATTTCGTGGAGTTAAATAAACGTAAATATATGGACCAAAATGACGAATTATGGGCATGGACTGAGTTTCTAAAAGCTCCCAACTCTTCTAATTTAATTGGTATAGAAAATGAGGTAGAATCAATAGCAAATGCTAAAGAAATATTTGACAAAGCAAATGCTGATCCAATACAGAAAGAAAAGATTCGTTTACTTGATAAAACTCAAATGGATAATTTATCGGCTATTGCTAACGCTAAGGACGAAGGATTAAAACAAGGCAAACAAGAAGGAATTGTTGAAGGTGAACATAAAAAAGCTATAGAAACTGCTAGAAACTTTTTGAAAATGGAATTAAGGATAGTTATAGCTTTATGCTAGTCAACTGTAGTTGAACAAGTAGCTAGTGGTACTGGTTTAAGTATTGAAGAAATAAAAGAATTAAAATAATATAAATATTTTATTATTGGAATAATAAGAGAAATATTATTATGTAATTGTTGCCTTTTATATTACTTTATAGATGAAATATTTTATTTGTTATATTTTTAAGACATTAAATTATTATTTTAACTACAGTAATTGTTCATATAGTATCTAATATGCTATTTAGTAAATTAGAAAATTTATTAAAATTTCTAATTTGTATTTTTAATACAATTATTGAGTACTATATTACTTATAAATCAAAATTTTTATAATATTATTTAAATTTTGTCGTTAATACTATACAAACTATTTATATTTTTATAAAAAATAATTTATTTAATACAT
>CAMJRB010000037.1 GCA_946408175.1 uncultured Holosporaceae bacterium | reverse complement strand
ACCTTTCAGTTTATCCACCATCCCTTACATCTTCTATACTACCATAGCCTCAAAATCTGTGTCAAGTGGTTTTTTTTGTTTTTTTATAAAAAAGTTATAGTCTTAATAACACTCTTAACTTTTTTTTCTCTTTCAATATGCCTTTTCAAATCACTATGTAACTTAAGACATTTTTCTGCATATTCTATAAAAGTCATACCTAGAGTCCAACTATATCCCAAATTATAAAGGCTTACCATCAAGTTATTTTTATATTGTAATTTATTTTGATTGTATATTTTTTTTGGTTCATCTTGGAAATTAAAATACTTAAAATAATCATCCAGAACCATACATTCCATATAATCTATTAATATTTGTTTTACATCATGAATATTGACATCAATCAATAAAGACCATTTAAAAGCATTATCCTGTAACATTCTTGTTATTAATTCGTCAATATAAATTACTGATTCTATTGATTGCTCTAATATTATATTATATATATCAGTTTTATTGAATTCAAATAATTGATCATTCCAAATTAATTGACAGACATTGCGCAAAGATTGTTGATATTTTAGTTCCTCAAAATCATAGATATTACTTGCTAATATATTATTTGTATTAATAATCATTAATATATTTGCCAAAATTAATTTTGTAAAATTCATCTAACCCCCTATGTATTAATCTTATTTTAACGAAAAATAAAATATCTAGCAACATTCCAACAAATACGTGTAATATTTTAAATGATGATAATTTTATATTTTATAAAAATCATTACAATTATAATAATATATTATGGAAACACTTTTAAAATAAAACAAATATTTATTATAAATTAACATTTACTTATATAAATAATTATTCTGCACAGTATTCTTTTTCTACTACATCAATATTATCAGATTCTATTGAGTTTCTTATATCTTCCATTTTGGAATGCCAACACCATTCTGGAAAAGTTATTTTAAATATATTATCATGTATATAAATGACAATGCTAAATAAACTAACATGAATGCTGATGTTGTAATACTAGCTGGTGGTAACAGTTCTCGTATGTCTTTAAATTTGCCTAAATTTCTTATTAATATAGCAGGTAAATCAATGATAAGTCACATTATTGAACAGTATAACGTATTAAAATTTAAGAATATCTATGTAGTTACTCCTCCTAAGTATTCACACGAATCAGTTTTGTCCTATGTTAATGTAATAGCCCAACCAATAGCTAATGGCAATGCTAATGCTCTGTTATTAGTATTACCTTATTTAAAATCTACTTATACAATTGTTCAATATGCTGATATGCCGTTGATTACTTCTGAAGATATTATTAATTTAATGAGCAATAGGCAAAGTGATGCTGTGTTCGTAGCTTGCGTTTTACCCGATAACTTATTATCTAAGTCATATGGTAGAGTATTTTTAGATGATAAAAATAATTTTGATAAATTAATAGAATATAGAGATCTCACTATAGAACAACGTAGTAATAATTTATTTAATACTGGATTTTATATGTTTAAGACTGATATATTAAGACAATATTTAAATGAAGTACCATATCATCCAGGAGTAAAAGAAAGATATATAACAGATATTTTAGAAATATTAAAGAATAATAATAAATCAATAAAAGTAATAATATCTAATAATTACGAAAACTTCCATGGAGTAAATAATAAAGAAGAACTAGCTATGGCGGAAAATATAATGAAAAATCGATTAAATTTTAATGATTTAAAATGTAAGTGTATATAAAATATAGTAATGCGCTATTAATGTACAATATTTTATACTAATTTTAATAAAATAAAAAATATTGCACATTTGTAAAATTTGTATTAAAATAAATACACATATGAGTTAATATATGTTAAGGAGAATATTGTGAATAGTTTTTATAAGAAATTGATAGTAAGTAGTATATTAATTGGTAGTTTTAATACAATATATGCTAGTAATGATTTACTGCAACCAATTCGTAATACTATTGGGAATGATTCTAGTAGTATTCAGACTGAAAAATTAGTTACTTTGAAAATCAATTGTGCGGGTGGACCAAAATTTTTTGATATTCAAGAATCTAATATTCAACATTATCCAATACTACAAGATTTCATTAATATTTGTGATATTTCATTTCAAGACAATTTACGCGAGGAAAAACGTGTTAATCATTATATGACAAAATTAGAACAATTAACTGACAATATCAGTAGTTTTTTAAAAAATACTCAATCGTCTGAGTTACATAAACAACAATTGCAGGAGATATTCTCATTAATATTTGATTACTGTTTAAAGAGACTATTTACTAATGTAGAATTAGAAACTGCTGCTGCGTTTTCAATCTTTTACGGAAAACAATTATTTAATCAAGATGAAGAACAAGCTAAACAAATGGTAAAAGATGCACTAGCTATAGCAATGGAACAGCATAATAGTGATAACTATCAGGCTTTTCTAAAAAAAACTTCCAATCTTAACGAAGTGATTATTGATATGTTCCATTATGGTGAAAATGAGTCGCAATCATTTAAAAAGAAAAAGAAACGTAAGGTAAAATTAATTTGTCATAGTAAAAATAACCATAATAATAATATCAAGAGTGAGCCAGTAGCTATAGATGATATCAAGAACGATATTATACCACGGCCATTGTTGGCAAAGAATGAAGAGAATAAAAAATCACTGATAGGAAAAACGAATAAACAAGCATCGTTGACAAAGAAGAAACGTAGACGTACCAATAACAACAAGTGATATAACAACTACAAAGAATGGTTCCTGCTATGATTAAATATTGTAAATATAATGAAAATAAGCAAAATAATGCAAAATCCTTAATACTAAAGAAATATCATACTTAAAATATTATTATGAATAACACATAGCAGTTTAATAAAAATAATCCATAAAACAAAATAGAACTAGTCTATACTTCCTATTTATTGCATGTATAAAGTTCTTTAATATTAATAATTTAGAGGAAAATAGATTGATTATTGATAATAATTAATATTATCTATAATAGTAATATGTAATTAACTCATTAAAAAAATACAAAAATATGAATAATCTTTTAAATGCCTTAGATATTAATGCATCTTGTTTTGCTTTTGCTTCAGCTGGTTCAGGTAAAACGAAATTACTAGTCGATAGGTATATAAAGTCTTTAGTTACTGGTATAAAACCAGCTGATATATTATGTTTAACTTTTACTAATTTTGCTGTTTCAGAAATGTTTAATAGAATTTCATTAATGTTAAAGAATTTATGTATACAAGATGATGAATATGTTAAGAATTATTTAATTAATACATTAAATATACATAAGATTACTGATAATTTAATTCAAACTGTAAGGAATTTGTTCACAAACTTCCAAGATAATTTACAATTTACTAAAATAACTACTATTCATAGTTTTTGTAAAGATATACTAAGTAAATTTTCAATAGAAGCAGATATTCCAATTGGATTTAATATTATAGAACAAGAAGATTTAAATGTTTTATTACAACAAGCGAAACAAAATTATTTTAAAAAATTAATAAAAGAAGAAGATAATATTCCATTTTCTAGTTATTATTTAGATGAATTAATTGATGATATATTTACAAATAATATTAATTATTTATCTATTTACAATAACAATTTACAAAACAATTTATATAATAAACTTACAATGGATAATATACAATTTACTGAACAACAGCAATATATTATTAATAAATATTTTGTTAATAATAATTTAGAAGAATTATTTTTGACTAAAACAGGTAGTATAAGAAAGAATATAAACTGTGAATATATTAGTAAATTACTAAATACTTCTTATAATAAATGTCATAATACTTTAAATTCTACACCAATACAAAATAATTTTCAAAATATAATCAATAATAGTAATACAGACTTTAAGGAAATTAATAATGAAATATTACAAAGTATAGCTGATACTGTCTATAAATTACGAATAAATGATAATAAAAGAAATATAATATTTAAAACAAAAATATTTTTAAAAATAATTAAAGGCGTATATAATGAATTATCTATTTTAAAAGTAAATAATAATGTGTTAGATTTTAATGATATAATTAATAAAACTTATTATTTATTAAAATATAGCTCTTATAAAGATTATATATTACTAGAAATTGCTAAAAATATAAAAACCATTTTATTAGATGAGGCACAAGATTTGAGTACTATTCAGTGGTCTATATTGGGCTTTTTTATTGAGAATTGTTTTACTGACATATTAAATAATAAAAGTGTTTTTATAGTAGGAGATATTAAACAATCTATATATAGGTTTCAAAATGCCAACTATAAAGCTTTTATTGATTTTTATAATTATTCTCAAAAAGCTACTAAACAATTTAATAAAAAATTATATACAGTTTATCTAGATAAAAGTTATAGGACTCTGCCAAATATATTAAAGAATATAGATAATATATTTAAAAATTATTCACAATTTGCTTTTAATAATAAATATAGTGAACATATACCAGCAAGAAAGGGTGAAGGTATTTTTGAACTTGTAAATACTAAAAATCCTAAGGAAATTGCTCAGTATATACAAAGTACAAATATAAACAATGCATTAGTATTATTTAGAAGTAGAAATACTTTTAATACTGAATTATATTATGAACTTATTCAATTAGGATTAAATGTAGCACCTTTAGATAAGTTATATTTAAAAGATATCCCAATAACTCGAAGCATTATAGCATTAGCCAATATAGCAATTAGTAATGTTAATAATAATGTGCAAAATACAGATAATAATTTAGCTTTCATATTACAGAGTAATTATGTATTTGAAGAACCATTAAATAATCAAGAATTATTTGATATATGTTACGATAGACAGCAACCATTATTACAAATTATTAAAGATAAATATATAAAACAATTTAATATAATTAAAAATATTATTGATTTATATAAAAGTAATAATTTAGTAGAATTTTTTTATTATATTATATATAAGATAATTAAAATTAAGCATATAAATGATAATGATGTATTAGCTGATTTTATGGATGTCGTAATAAAATATTCTGAAAATTACAATGAAAATATAATGGATTTTATTAAGTATTTTAATAATACTGAATATACTATGCATTCTTACGGCAATAATAATGAATGTATTAGATTTTCATCAATTCATAGTGCTAAAGGATTAGAAGCAAATAATGTTATTTTATTAAACTTTAAGTTAAATGCTGACAAGAGTCAATTGAAGTTTTTCTACAAATATAATCAAAACATATTTGAACCTTATAATAATAATTATTTATTTTTCTTAAAACCCTCTTCAAATGAATCTTGTATTGAGATAGAAAATTATTTAGCTGAAGAATATACTGAAGAGTCAAAAGAACTTTTTAGATTATTATATGTTGCTCTAACAAGAGCTAGAGATAAATTGTATATATTTAATGATGGCTCAGGAAATAATGATAATACAATTTGGAATGTAATAAAAAATTCACTTTCAAATTAATAATTATAAACATAAAATTATTATTACAATATATAATTTATATTGATTAAAACACTTTTTAACATAAGTAGTATTATTAGTTCACTCAGTTTACATAAACTTATTTGCTCTTGTTATACTAAAAAATAGTAAATACCATGTACAATGATAATGAGTGTTCTGAGATTAAATAAAGTTTGTAAAAAATTTAAATCTGGTAATGATACTATTACTGTACTTAATAATATTAGTTTCGATTTACAAGAAGGGGAAAGTATAGCATTGGTAGCTCCGAGCGGAACCGGCAAATCTACTTTATTACAAATATGTGCTACTTTGGACATTCCTACTAGTGGCGTTATATACATAAATAATAAAAATACAATTCAATTATCGGATAATGAAAAAGCTGAAATAAGATCTAAATATATTGGTTTTGTATATCAATTTCATAATTTATTACCTGATTTTACTGCTATTGAAAATGTTATTATTCCACTATTAATTCAAGGAGTCAGTCTAAAAGCTGCTAATGAGAAAGCAAAATATTTACTAGATAACGTTGGTTTATATAATAGAATCAATAATATGCCAAAATACCTGTCTGGTGGAGAACAGCAGAGAGTAGCTATAGCAAGAGCATTAATTAGTGATCCAAAATTAATACTAGCAGATGAACCTACTGGTAATCTAGATCCTTATACAGCACAAAAAATATTCGAGTTATTTTTAAGCTTAGTTAATAATATTAATACTAGCTTAATTGTTGCTACTCATAATCTTGAATTAGCTGAGAAATTACAAGTATGTGTAACAATAAATAATTGTGAATTAGAATTATGTTAATCAATTATTAGTTAATTTAATATAAATTTGAAAAATTTATTAATAATATAATAATAAAATTATATGACGATTTCTGCAATTTATAAAATATGTATTAATACGTTATTTACTTAGATTTAAAATGATACCTGAAATGTAAATTTATGTTAATTAATTTTTAATTACTATTGTAATAGTTGTAATTATAATGCATATTTAAAGATATTTTTATGTCATTGCTAAAATTCTTTTTATAATATGGGGCTCTAAGATGTATAATTATACTAGGATAGAATGTGATTTCCTATTGGAGATTAATTATGAATAAAGTTAGTTTAATTTCATTAGCATTGTCTTTCTTATTCACTATTGGTAGCGGTTTTGTGCCAAGTGTACATAGTAGTGATGGAGATGGTGGTGCAACTGAAAATGCAGCAGCCTCATCTAATGAGAGTAATGAAAGTACTGAGGCACAATCTAGTAGTGATGAAGGTACTAATGCTAAAAACAAGAATCAAAACTCAACGGTTAAGAAAAAGAAAAAAGTTAGAAGAGCAAAAAAAAGGAGTAAGTCAGCACCTGGTCGTATAAGAAGCTCTCATGGTAATAAGATAACAGAGGACTTAAACAAAGTAGTATTGGAGAGTATCCTACAGAATAAATAAATATAATTAATAAAACATTAGTCTAATAATGGGCAGTATTTATTAAAAATATATGCCCATTTTGATATTCACAGATTTATATTTGAATGATGTTTGGTGATAATGATTTCAATTTAACTATATGTCAGTTAATAAGGAAATATAATTTATTAAAACACAATAAACATATGCATTCTTTAGGTCAGAATTTCTTGATTGATGAACATTTACTTGATAAAATAGTTAAGTCAGCTTTTCCAATTAATGAAAGTTCTTGTATTATTGAAATAGGTCCAGGCCCATGTGGTTTAACTCGTTCTATAATAAAACACTGTAATAATGAATTGATTTGTATAGAAAAGGATTTAAATTTTAAACAGTTACATGATAATATATTGAAGAATACTAATAAGAATATAAAATTTATTTACGAAGATGCTTTAAAAATTAATCTAAATAATTTAACAAATAAAACTATTACTATAATAGCCAATCTTCCTTACAATATAGGCACTGCCTTATTAACTAAATGGTTATTAGAAAATATTAGTAAAATTGACAATATAGTAGTAATGCTACAAGAAGAAGTAATAGATAGGATTTGTGCCGTTCTTAATACTAAACAATATGGCAAAATCAGTGTATTATCACAATTGTTATGTAATATTGAAAAATTATTTACTGTATCAAATAAAGCTTTTATACCAAGTCCTAAAGTAACATCAGCAGTAGTGAAATTAACACCAAAACATATTAGTCTAGAAAATTTAGATAAATTAGTTGAATTATTAGATGCTTGTTTCTTATATAGAAGAAAAATGATATATTCAACTTTAATAAAGTCTTACAAACAACTCGATAAAAATAATATTAGTGATACACTGAATAAATGTAGGATACTACCAAAATATAGACCAGAGAATATTACTCCTATACAATATTATGAATTGAGTAAATGTTTATTATAAAGCAACACTAGTATAATTAACTTTCATACCGTACATGTGATGTATAGCAACTAGCATCATCATACTAACAATTGTTAATTGAAGAATAAAAAGAATTAAGAATAAAACTGGGATTTTACTCCCAGTATAGAATTACACTATTTTAGAATATATAACAACCTTGGACCCTGCCACCAAGACTACTAACATTACAAGCACCGAAGGAATTCTTATCACTTGGTTGTACAAGCTTTATACTTGGTCCACCTACTGCGTACAAACCTAATATAAAACGCCCAAAATTAAATTCTAATCCTACTAATCCCTTAAAATTCCATTTGAGGAATTCCTTAGTTTTATTTCCATCGTTTCCAAAATTTTTCTGCCACTCAGTATTTACGGTTTCTCCCACAATTTCTGAGAGTACAGCATTACTCTGAAATGCAGCATAAAACTTATCCATGTTATTTAATGTATACTTGCTGTAACCAATTTCAATACCACCCACAATAGCGACCCGTTGTGTAATATTATATCCAGCAAGAATCTGTACTCCTAAATCCCAATTATGAGTTAATGAGAAATCAGTATTAGATGATGATTTATTATTCTTATCATTTGATTTTTCAGTATTACTACTGCTCTTACTGTCTTTCACTAATGATATGGTTTTATTTGCTAATGGAATAGTAAAGAATACACCACCTCTAAAGAACCAATCAAAAATTCTCCATTGATAGAATAAATTTATTGAAAGATCGAAAGAAAATTTAGAAACATCACCAAATGTCTGAGATGTACTACTACCACCTAGGGTATTTAATGCACTATCTATTAAAGCACTATCTAATCCTAAATCAGGTTTATTTACTGTATTAATATATAAATCACCAGAATTGTTGTAATTTAGTATGTTATCCGCTCCAAGTTTGTTTACCCAAGCTTTTCTTAATTCAGCATCTGCATATATTTTAGTCATGAAGTTATATACTATAGGATCTGAAGACTTTATATCATTTAAACGCATATGAGTTGCCATATTACCATTAGCTGGAGTTTTATTCATTTCTTTTAATATTGTCGCATCACGTGGCGTAATATAACCAACAACCACAGGATTATTAGGATCTGTTATGTTTTGCAATATGTAATAGTTAGTATCCAGTTTAGTATCAGAAGTAGTTGTAGGATTTGCAGGTTGAACAATTCCCAACTTGTTATTTGGCAACACGTCTTGTGATACATATATTGGGAAATTAGTAATAGCAATACCATTTGTTGTATCAACCATACCATTGGCATTAAATTTCTCTGAATCTGCACCATTGTATATCCTATAACGTGTGAGTTTGTTACCTTTGGGCTGGGTTAGTGCTAGTTGCTGCTGCTGAGTAGTAGCATTTGGCGCAGTATTAGAATTGGGAGCATTCTGAAGGTCTGCTGCAGAGTAAGTAGTAACAGGATACTTCTGATTTTGATTAGGTTCTGTTTCAGTTGTGGCTGTAATCGGCTCCTTAAAGCTAGTCTGTACTGTAGAGGTTGATGTATTTATTTTTTCTCTGTTTCCAGCATTTTGTTTCGCTTGAGCTTCTTTCGTTTTATTGGGATCAATTTTTATCTTTGTGTCACTCACATTAAATGAGAATCCAACACCCAATCCAGTAGGTGCACAATTGGCAACTGCTATGTTACCATTATTTACAGCAAAGAAATTTGCTGAAACTAAACCACACACTATTAATTTCAATTTTTTGTTCATAAGAAAATTTAACAATAAAACATTCTAATATTATTATTACATAATCTTAACACGCTAGTGAATTTTTATTGTCAATAAAATCCATATTATAAACAACTGATGTTGTTTTTCAGTACTACTCTGGTTTAGAATAGTGTATGTAATGGTACTAAATCAGTATTTAGTATTATTAAAATTAGTGATATTATATTTAGTGTAGACTAGAAGATTAATTTTGTAATGCATTCATTATTTATATGGGGATTATAATTATGGCAGATAAATCTAAACATTATCTTACTAATGAGCAGTTAGAATATTTTAGGAGTAAATTGTTAAATTGGAAGTCAGAATTATTAAAAGAAAGTAAAAATGCTCAAGATTCATTAAAGACACAAGAACCAGAACCGGACTTCATAGATTCAGCTTGTAGTATGGCTAATCAAACAATAGAATTAAGAACCAAAGATAGATCAAGGAAATTAATTCATAAAATAGACATGGCATTAGAAAGAATAGATAAGGGCACTTACGGTTATTGTGAAGAAACAGGAGAACCAATAGGTCTAAAAAGACTAGAAGCTAGACCCATAGCAACTTTGTGTATAGAAGCCCAGGAACAACATGAAAAGAAAGAACAAGAATTTAGGGATGAGGATGAATTGCCAAACACTTCAAATCAATTTGGATCGTCTAATGATATAAATACTAAATAATATTAATATTTTGTCAAGTAATTACAAATAGTAATAATTATTTATTTTGTAATAGAATTTTTATTAAATGTATGAAATTAATGTTATATATTATTGGTTATTTGTAATAAATTTGTATTTAGTATTTGCTTTTATAGGATTTTTATTATTGATGTTTTATGTACATTTGACAATAACACTATATTTTTTTTTAATGTTATTGTATTTTTATCTGTCAATACTTGAATATTTTGCAAAAA
>CAMJRB010000036.1 GCA_946408175.1 uncultured Holosporaceae bacterium | reverse complement strand
AATATTTTTATATTAGTTTTATTATGGTTTATTATTAAATAACTTATAAGTAGTTGTATATTAAATCGTAATATTTTATTAGAAACTTATATTAAATTAGTATTACTTAGTAACTTGTTATTTTTACACAACAAATTAAATATAATTTTGTATTAAATATTTAAAAGATTCATTTTTTATCATGCAGATGTATCAAGCATCTTTGTTTCATGGAGCATAATATTACACAATCTCAATAAAAAATTAGAGAGTATTAATCAATATGGATTATAACAAAATTTTTGTATTTTTAAAAGAATGTATATAATTAACTGATAAAAATTGTCATTAAGTTTAGAACTTTACTGTATACTCAATTACATTGAAATTATCATTATTCTCTAACAAGCTATATACTATTGTTTGTTATTCAGTATTATTACATCATAGTTTATATATTATATATATGCTTTTTCACTATCGTCTCATATTTTATATATGTTCTGTGCATAACTACATGTTATGTATATATATTTATTATATTGTACATTCTTGTATTAGTGAAATAATATTTCATATCAATTGATTATTACTTATTATTATACACCCACACCTTATATAACATATTAATATTTCTTTATTATTACTCATTATTGCATAATACTTTAGAAAATATAAAATATGTCATTTTATCACAGAACATTTTATCTAGTATCTATTCCATATATATTACTAATACCTTATATTTTTTTTTGGTATATTACCAATATTTCATATAAACACTTCTCATTTATCTCTAAGTATTCCATTACAGTTCTTTGTAATACTATTTATAATCTTGTCTGAAATTACTTGTAATTGTTCATCATTGAGTGTTTCTTTATCTGATTGCAATAATACTTCAAATGCTATAGCTCGTTTATCTTTTTCTATTGTTTCAGATTCGTAAACATCAAATATATTAACTTCTTTTACTTCATTAATGTGTAGTTTATTTATAGTTTCTAATAATTTACTAGCACTTATTGTTTTATCGAGTACAAATGAAAAATCTCTAGTTACTAATTGATATTGTGATAATACTATTTGTTTCTGTAATTTTTTACTCTTATTATTATCTATTCTATCTAAAAATACTTCAAATGCTAATACAGTTCCTTTTATCCCTAAACTGGATAATATTGAAGGATGTATTTCTCCGAATTGTGCTATTGTGGTATCTCTTTTGTAGATATAACTACCACTTCTTCCTGGATGATAGTAATTAGGAGCCTTGTCAATGATTCTTAAATTTGGACTTATAATACTTAATATTCTTTCTAAGTCTTCTTTAATATTAAACACTGATAATTTTTCATTATGTAACCAATGTCTTTGTTTATTAATTTCAGCAATAGTACCTATTAATATTTTTTCTTCTACTATTTTATTATTATTTATACAGAATTGTTTACCTATTTCAAATATCTTTGATTCATTTTGACTTCTATTTTGAGCTTGCATAATAGATTTTAAATGCGTAGCTGCTATTGTTGGTCTTAGAACTGCAAACTCATTAGATAATACATCTGATATCTTTACTATATTATTACTATCAGTAAATAACTCAGCTGTTTTTTTATCTATCATTGAAAAAGTTTTTACTTCGTAGTACCCATTATATACTAATGCATCCATTAATTTATCTTCCATATCATTCTGCATTATTGGCACATTATAATTCAATGGAACACTCTGTATTTTGTCATATCCAATAAGTATTAATAACTCTTCTACTAAATCTTCTTCTATATGTAAATCATGTCTCCAAGAGGGTGTTTTAACACATATATAATCATTATTATTTTCTAATACTATGCAACCTAGTTTGCTCAGTAAATCTCCAGCTTTATTAAAATCTTCTTGTCCTAAATTTGTTAATGCTTTAAATTTATTAAATGTTAATTTAATATTATTAGTATTATCCGGCAGTAATCCTACACTTTTTATTTTAGAAATTTTTATTGATGAACAAGCTTTATTTAATAAATAAACAAAATAATAAACTGCTAATTCTACATTATTAGGATCAGTGCCTCTTTCAAATCTAGTTCTGGCATCTGATGTTATGTGTAAGTATTGACCAGTCTTGGTTATAGATATTTTATCAAAGTATGAACTTTCTACTAACAAATTTTTTGAGTCATTAGAAACTGCAGTTGATTCACCACCGATTATTCCTAATATGCTTAATACTTCATTATTAGAAGATGCTACTATGGCTCCTTCATGTAATGTTTCTATCTTACCTCCATTTAATGTAGCTAATGTTTCACCTGCTTGAGACTCTCTTATGTGTATAGTATCTTTTAATTTATCTCTATCGAATATATGCATGGGCTGACCAATATCTAGACATATATAATTAGCTATATCTACTGGACATGATATTAGTTTCTGATCTATTAATTTTAATCGTTTAGCAATATACTGTGGAGTTTTACCAGTAAAAGAATCTATTGCTAATGTTGAAAAATAATTACATTTATTTGTTTCTAATTTGAGTTCTATATTATTCTCTATAGTTGGTTTTATCTTATCTATATTAAAACCAATTAATTCTCCACATCCAGCAGCTGCCAAGTATCTAGCAATTCCTCTAACGCCAAAGCAATCTGCTCTATTTGGCGTTATACTAACATCAAATACTACTTCTTCCAAGTCGAGCACTTTACAAACTGGTTGTCCAATAATAGTATTTTTTAAAGTATCCCCAATTAATAGCTCAATAATTCCATCTATATTACTGGGATTTTCAAGATTTAACTCATCATAAGAACACATCATTCCTTGACTTTCAATTCCTCTTATAACACCTTTTTTTAATATATTATTATCTCTAGGTATAACAGCACCTTCTAAAGCAACTGCTACATATATTCCAGCTCTAGCATTAGGAGCTCCACAAACTATATTAAGAGGTTCTTTATAGCCTACATCTACTTTACATACTCTTAATTTATCAGCATTAGGATGCTTATCAGCTGACAGTATTTTGCCAACTATTATTTTATCTAGTATTTTAGAGTAATCTTTAATTTCTTCAACTTCTATGCCAATACTTGTTAATTTATTAGATATTTCAATATAATCTAGATCAGTTTTTAAATGATCTTTAAGCCAATTAAAAGTAAATTTCATAATATAAAAATATAATGTCAATATATTATATATACTAACACACAAGATTACTTATTCAATAGAGATATATGTCAACATATAATGTATTTCTTAAAGAAGAGAAAATATTTATATATTTAAGCTATATAATATCCTGGTAAAAATAGCATGATTCATTAGTATAGCAATATATTAACAAGTACTCCATTTGGTTTTTATAAAAATTTGGTCGTACCAAATCAAGTACTGTAGTATATTATTAATTATTAAGATAATATCCTATTGGATCGTTATTGAATAATTTCTTTGCATTCTCAAACGCATTTTCCAATGTATTGAAATACTGTTTCATAGTATTGTAATCTAAGTGTTTTATATCTAATTTAGTGATTTTATTAAGCATTGAACAATAATCATAATATTTTTTATTTAATTTCTCTATTAATAATTTTGTTACATTTCGTGTATAATTATTTTTTATTTCATTTTTTGCTTCTGATCCTATCCCTTTAAATAGGTTAGATATTGCAATTTTTTTATTGATAAAACATTGCTGTACATCTTTATGATTAAAAATCTTTACTACACTATCACGTAACTTCTTATTATTACTCCTTAATATTTTTAATAAGTTTGTGTTATAAAATAAAACGTCGTTAAAGAAACTATTGATTATTTTCGTTTTTTCTCGAACATTTTGATTTTGATCTAATAAATCAATAAAAAGCTCAAATACTTGCTCATTTAAATTTTCAAATTGTCTTTGATAGTGATAGGCTCTATTAAATGCTTTATCAATATCGTGCATTAACATCTCGGCAATATTGGTTTCACTATACAGATTTTTTCTATTTAGTTCTATAAAATATTTCAGTTTGTATAATAAATTAAGTTGCTTGTCGTTAGCATTATAAGATATAATATGGTCAAGGTTTGCTAGTAATTGATTTACATTACCTGCACATTTGTTCCAGTACTCATAGTCATCCATTTTTTTAATACTGTACTTTTTTAAAAACTTATTTATATATTGCTTATAAACTTCAAAAAAATATGATTTGTCAGCCGCATAACCTGTGTAAGTTATCCTGTACAGTTTACCTTGTATTAAAGCTCTTTCAATTAAATCAAGAATATCATTATAATATCTCATAAGGTATTTTTATAGGTGGTAAATTACTTATAATATCTAGTATATAATTTATTGGCTCAAGGACATCGTGTGCATATACTGGATTACTAAATATTTGTTGTATATTATTATAATTTGAAACAATATCATAAAATTCTGCAATAATCTTAAATTGCTCATAGTAGTTTTTTGCATTCTTCAAATCATAAGCTATTTGTTCAAAAGATTTTGTAATTCCTAAGAATTCTTCAAATTTGGATAATTTATATTCAGTTTTTACTTTAATGAATTTCATTTGTACTAATGTATTATACATATCCTCAGTAAAACTACCATCATTTATTTGTGTAACAATACTCATAAGCTTTTGTACTTGCTGGTTATCTATATTCTGTCTTGAATAATTATTTACTGTGTTTATTATCTTCTTTTTTAAATTATTAATATTTCTTATAGCCTGGAATTCTGAATCATGAAAATTCAAATTCAATGTAGCCAGATGATCCTTTGAAATATTCAATAATGGCCTATCGCTATTACTTAAATGGAACAACATATAATATTGTTCCTTACTTTTATAGTACTTGTGATCTAAGAGACTCCGTGCATACTCCTTTATTTTTGCATTATTAATAATAAAATCTTGGTAATTAAATTCAATAATATTATTACTATGAACTGGATTTTTTTGTATTATATTATTAACAAATTGCGCACTGTTGCCATTAACAACGCATAGTAATAGCATTAAGCATGCAATGCAATGTAATGTGTTATTTTCATAACATATCCCCTTTCATTATAATTACAGTAAAAAAAATAATACATTCTCATACCTGCTCTAAATCAAAAAGAAAAATAAGTCAATATATAATGGGAATCATTATAAGATGAATATATATTACAATACAGCAAAGCGATACGAGTATTAATATAATTTGTAAATTTGTATGGTACGGTTTGTTATTTTAACGCTATTAATATAATACACTAAATATCTATTAGGAAACAGTTTTTATTAGAATTGTGGTAATTATAGATAAAATTAAAAGTATTAAAATAATGTAAAATGTGTGTAGAATGTTATATTAATGAAAATAGAATTACACCATTGTTAAATCATGCTAAATGTTTGACAGAACATACTTAATATATTTGTAGTATTTGTGTCAATGTATATGCATTGATAAAACCTTAAATAGTGGTCTGCAAAGATGGAATTTTCCATTTCAATTATTATAAATAGCTAAGTTATAGCTGATTATACTAGCAAGAAAGTTTTTAGTATTTATGAATTAACAAAAAAATAATGATAAAATTTTTGCAAATAATAATTATCTTCAAATTTATTTAAATAAAAACAATTGTAAAAGTATTAAAAAAAGTTTTTACTATTAATAAATATATTGATTATCCAAATACTCAAATAAGAAAATTAACTAATGATGAAATCAATAAGTACATGTACGAGAAATTAACAAAGAAATACTTAGATTCAATCACTTAATAAAATATGTAAACAAAATATTTGAATGCAATATATTAAAACCTTTGAGAAAGATTTTTTTTGAAAAATAATTATAAGTATTTAAGCCTATAATATATATCATATTAAAGTAAACTAAGATCAATAATTTATATAATATTAAACATCTATTATAGATAATAATATTTTATTAAAAATAAATAAACAACAGTGATAGCGCATGATGTAGAGTAAATTTACATAGGACAGCATATCAGAAAAATATTCAGTAAAAAACTATATATACTATTATAATTCTATTAGAATTGTCCAACAAATAATATATTTCTATTTAGTGACCAAATATAAATACATATAACCAGAATATTAATGCTAGTAATTTTTTTAGCATTCTTTACCATAAGAATGTGCAATCTTAATAACAATTTACAAAGTAATACTTGTATTGTAAGTTTGTGTTAAAATTTTATTACTATGCCAGTATTTCAATTATTGTAAATAAAGATATTATAATGTAAAATAATGCTATGTAATGGTGTCACTAAAATGTTGCAATATACTTTAATTTATTTTTTTTAATAATAATAAATTGCTCAATAATAAATATCTATTATATAAGTAATAACATTGTCCTAACAAAACTAAATAATTCCCAATTAAATACATATATTTATACAGCTTCGCCATATCTTTTTTGTATTATGTATATTGGAGTAATAATAAAGATCATTAATATTATTGATAAAGCACAAGCCATTGGCCAGTCAAGATTATTAAAAAACTCCATCCACAATATTCTCCCAAATAATAATACATCAGAACTACCTAGTAATTCAGGTACTACGAATTCTCCTATAACGCTAGAGAATACTATTATGCAGCCTGTTATTATGCCATTCTTACATAAAGGTAATGTTATACTCCAGAAAGTTCTGACTGGATTGCAACCTAAATCATAAGCTGCTTCTATATAAGATTTATCTAGTTTTTCCAACACTGAATATAGCGGTAATATCATATAAGGTAAATAACAGAATACTAATCCTACACAGACTGTTGAATAACGCCCTAAGAACTTTATAGGTTCTATTCCAAAATGTGATAAGAAATTATTAATAACACCATTAGTTCCTAGTAAATTAATCCAAGCATATATTCTTATTAAAGTAGCAGTCCAAAGAGATATAGAAACCATTGACATAAGTATTGCTCTAGTTTTTTCACTTGTTTTACATATTGCATAGGCCATTAGAAAGCCAAATATAAAACATATAAAAGTTACAATTATAGTAATAATTATCGTATTAATAAATGATAATAAATAATATGATTCTTTTACTAACCTTAAATAATTTTCAAAATTTATTTTAATATTTAATAAATGTCCATCTAACCATCTGCATATAGATGATATAGGTGGTATGCTAAATATAGATTCACAAAAGCTAGTTTTTAGTACTATAAATATAGGAATTATAAAAAATACTATAATCCAAAAACTAGGTATTAATGATAAGTAAAAATTATTATTACTAGGTAATTTTTTCATAATATAAGAATTAGTAATGATTACATTACTTTAATTAGTACTATTTTATCATTAATATTCATATGTATATTACGACTGAACGACTTATGTTATATAAGTCAACACAATCTTCAATTTGTTTTATAATGTTTAGAAGTAAAAATTAATATATAGTTGAATTATGTATATAAAACCTAATAAAGCAAATATTTTTCCGTCTATTATTTAAATAATTTATCAATATAAGATAGCAAAGCAGTATAAGTATTTATACTTTATTAAAAGATTATAACAAATTGTCAAGATATTACTATACATTTATAATACGAATCTATTATAATAATACAAGTGATTAAAAACTTTATAGAATTAACAAAAATACTGTATATAAATTATTATTGACTTGTTATAGAATTAACACAATCTTACAAAAATACAGTTTAAATATTTCAATACTTATACAAAACTAGTGCTATTATATTACTAATAATACTTATATGTAACTACTAATTTAGTATATATAAACATAAGTATCATACATTATTTATTTTGTATTATGAAGTTAATACTAAACTATTTTCTGATCTCCAGAATAGATATACTGAATCTTCCCATTGGAAATTCCTCTCAGATAATCGCAACAAGTTAGGTATTGTAGCCATTACTATTTTACCAGTACTTACTTCTACATAGTAGATAGAAATATCTCCTAAATATGCAATTTCTTTTATAACACCTTGAATACAGTTCTGAGTATTAGAAGGTTTAGTTTGAGATATCATTATTTTTTCAGGTCTTATTGCTAATGTAACCTTAGAGCCCATGGGTAAAGCTCCAGTATGAGCTGAATAGCATTTACACTCTATATCTTTAGTTTCTATTAATACATGGTCTAATTCATGTTCAATTACAACACCTTCAAATAAATTAATACTACCTATAAATTCAGCTACATATTTAGAGTTTGGAAACTCATATATATCATGAGGAGCTCCTATTTGCCTTATTTTTCCTCCTTCCATTACTGCTATTCTAGTAGACATTGTCATAGCTTCTTCTTGGTCATGAGTTACTAAAATGAAAGTAATTCCAACTTGTTCTTGGATATTAACTAATTCAAATTGAGTTTGTTCTTTTAATTGTTTATCTAAAGCAGTTAATGGTTCATCTAATAATAATAATTTAGGTCTTTTAGCCAAGCTTCTAGCTAATGCTACCCTTTGTCTTTGCCCTCCAGATAAATTATGAGGTTTTCTATCTTCGTATCCAGATAATTGAACTAAATTTAATACTTCTTTTACTCTTTGCTCTATTATATTTTTACTCAAATTGTCTTGTTTTAAACCAAAAGCTATATTTTGATATACTGTCATATGAGGAAATAAAGCGTAAGATTGAAACATCATACTTACAGGTCTTTTATAGGAAGGTAAATTAGTAATGTCCACCCCATCTAATAATACCTTTCCTGAATCTGGTGTCTCTAATCCTGCTAATATTCTCAGTAATGTAGTTTTACCACATCCAGATTTTCCCAATAGTGAAAATAATTCTCCTTTATAAATAGAAAAAGAAACTTCTTTTATTATACTAATATCATCATGAGACTTAGAGATATTTTCTATTTGAAGATATGGTTTTGAATTTACATCTTGCCATACTTCTATTTCTCTTTTATTGGATTTACTAACTATCATTAATTCTAACTTGGCAAAACCAATATAGTATAAATAAATTTTATAACAACAGATTAATTAATGCCAGAGAGTTGCAGATACATGCAGTAACATGTTATCATTAATTATAAAATAGGGTTAGTATAGTGAAAATTAATATGCCAAGAAAATGTGCTTTAACTGGTAAAACAGTAATGTTTGGTAATAATGTGAGTCATGCTCATAATAAAACTAGAAGAAAATTCTTACCTAATCTTCAAAACGTATCATTTTTAAGTGATGTATTGCAAAAAACAATACAATTACGTGTAACACCATCAGGAATAAGAACAGTTGAGTCTAGAGGTGGTTTAGATGAGTACTTATTACATACTTGTGATTGTAAATTAAGTAAAAAAGCTCAAATACTTAAAAAAGAAATAATTAGAGCTAAAAAGGGGCTTAACAATGGGGTAGAGAATGGCAGAAACTAATACAGATAACAACAACAATAATAATAATAAACAACAGTATCCATTTTATATTCATGATCAGTATATTAAGGATTTGTCGTTTGAAAATCCTAATGTATTATTAAAATATAGTGATGTAAAAAAGCAACCCGAAGTATCAGTAAATGTTGAAACGCATGTAGCTAAAGTTCAAGATAATACTTATGAAACAACCCTAAAAGCTGTTATTAATTCAAAAATAGACGATAAGCCAATGTTTATTATAGATATAACTTACGGGGCATTAGTGACAGTAGAGAAGCAAATAAGTGGAGATAATTTGGAAACTATTTTATTAGTACATGTTCCATTTTTAATGTTTCCATTTTTAAGATATATTATATCTGACATAACTAAAAATGGTGGATATCCTCCATTATTAATAGAGCCAATAGATTTCGCTAATTTATATTTACAAAAGAAAAAACAGCAGAATAGTAATAATACACAATTCAATAATAACAATAATATCCAAAATAATTCTCAAAAAACTTCAAGTATAAATTAGAATAAAGGCGTCATTTTTTCTAGACGCCTGATTGATTGTGTTTACATTATCAATATTATGTTTTTTTAGTTTTTATTTATGAATAATGTTAAAAAAGTTTATGGGCATAATAAAATATGTTATAATTTTATTATTCAGTAAAATTAAAAATAATTATGTATATTCCATTTAAAAGAGCCTTTAATAGGAAAAATGATGAATTAAGACAAATAACACTAATACCAAATTTTTATCAGTATTGTGATGGTTCCTGTCTTGTAAAATTTGGTAATACTCAAGTAATTTGTGCAGCTACGATTGATGAAAAAGTGCCTCAATTTTTAAAGCATACAAAAACTGGCTGGATAACAGCGGAATATGGAATGTTGCCCTGTTCTTCTGTAGATAGGATTGAAAGAGAAGCTTCTAAAGGAAAACAATCCGGCAGAACTGTTGAAATACAGAGATTAATAGGAAGATCATTGAGATCTGTAGTAGATTTATCAGCCCTTGGCGAAAGACAAATAAAAATAGATTGCGATGTAATTCAGGCAGATGGTGGTACTAGAACGGCAAGTATTACTGGAGCTTATGTTGCTCTTGTACTAGCTTGCAGGAAATTATTAAAACAACAGATAATAAGTATTAATCCAGTAAAAGCTCATGCAGTTGCTATTTCCTGTGGTTTGATAAACAATATTCCTGTTTTAGATTTGGATTATAATGAGGATTCTAATGCTGAAGTTGATGCTAATTTTATAATGTCCGACAATAATATAATTGAAATTCAAGCTTGTGGAGAAAAGCATCCATTTAGTGAAGAAGTATTTAATATTCTTATTGAATATGCTAAGAAAGCTAGAGTATTATTAATTAATAAACAAGAAGAAGCATTAAAATAGAAATGGCACATAATTAACATAGCATATAATAATTTGAATCTTTTATTTTATTTAATAAATTATTATTATAATAATTGATTTATTAATTATG
>CAMJRB010000035.1 GCA_946408175.1 uncultured Holosporaceae bacterium | reverse complement strand
AGATGGCGATTTAAGATATCTTTAGATAGCTGTAAGACATCTTTTTAAGATGGCGCCTTAAGACATCTTTAGATGGCGATTTATAAGACACCAATATTATAAGTTTATATTATAATTTTACTTTGAATAAAAAACTAAAGTAAAAGATAATAAAATATATAACTATTAATGATATCAGTATTTATAATACATTAATTATAATATTACCAAAAATAAGAAATATTGAAATATTAAAAGATATGCAGGAATTTTATATGGCAAACTTTTCCGATAGGTTAATTACACATTATGAAAATATTTTTATTTTAATAAAAGCATAAATTTTATAGATGCCAATAAATACTACCACTTTTAATCTATGTAATAGATAATATAGACATATATTTATTTAATATACAGTAGAAGTGTGTCAATATTGTATATTAAAATAATTACACTTTATATATAAGCAATACGCACTATAAATGAATATAACAGCATGTTGATAGAATACAAAATTCAAGTGACTATATGTAAGTAATATTTATGTATTGATTATTAACAAATAATAGAAGATATGTAACAGTGACATATTAATTAAGTAAGCAATGGAAGATATGTAATAATTGTATATTGCTTATTAACACAAATTGAAGATATGTAATAGTTATATGTTAATTAAATAATCAGTGGAAGATATGTATTAATTAAATAAAACAAGGGATATATATAATATATTGTATATTGCGTTATATTAATGAATAAAACAATTCAATTAAAATATGGAGGAATTATGAATAATATTTTATCTTGGGATCAAATAGCTAGAGATAAACAAAAATTACCTAAATGCAGTTGGTTTACTTGGCTAATATTAGCAGGCAGAGGATTTGGGAAAACAAGAACTGGAGCTGAATCAGTAATGCAATTAGTATGTTCTTATGCTTACAAAAGTATTGGATTAATAGGAAAAAGTATAAGCGAAACTAAACAAATAATGATAGAAGGACAAAGTGGAATATTATCGACAACTTTTGCGCAAATTTTAAACAGAGTTAAGAATAATAAATATAAACTATCCTTCAAATATTATGCATCCAAAAAACAAATAGAATGGAATAATGGAGCCAAAATGTATATGCTAAGTGGAGATAGACCAAATTCAATAAGAGGATTTCAATTTGATTTGGTATGGATAGATGAATTTGCCAAATTTCTTAATCCTGCTGATTTATTACAACAAGTATTTTTTAGTTTAAGATTAGGAACGAATCCTAAATGTATAATAACAACTACTCCTAAACCTTTAAAAATATTAAAGGAATTGAGTAATGATAAATCTGTGTATGTTACTAATGGTTCTACTTTTGAAAACGAGAAATATTTATCAAAACAATTTTTAAATTTAATAAAATTAAAATATAATAATACATTTATTGGAAGACAAGAACTATTTGGTGAATTAATAATGGAAAATGAAAATGCTCTTTGGAAAAGACATAATATACAATATAAACAAGTTGAATTAGATTGTTTAGAAAAGATAGTAATTGGTATAGATCCTGCAGTTACCAGTAACAAAAACTCCGATGAAACTGGAATAATAATAGCAGGACTGGGTATAGATAATAATATCTATATAATAGAAGACTTGAGTGGTAAATACAAAGGTTCCGAATGGGCTAAAATAGTAGTTAGGGCTATTATTGACTACAAAGCTGATTATATAGTAGTTGAAACTAATAATGGTGGTGATTTAGTAATTGAGAATTTGAGAAGTATTAATAATACATTACCAATAAAATCTGTTCATGCATTGAAAGGAAAGGTAGCTAGAGCGGAGCCTATATCCATACTATATGAAACCAATAAAGTTTTTCATTTTAAAGAATTCTGTGAACTAGAGGAACAAATGTGTAATTTATCTTACGATAATGACAATGAAAAACACTCTCCAGATAGAGTAGATGCATTAGTGTGGGCTGTATCAGAATTAAGAAATACTTATTTAAATAATAATAAATGTAATATAGAATTTATTTAAAATCAAATCAATATAACATCATATTTTTGAATGTATAATAAATAAAATCATAAATATGTTAGTGATTTTATACCACGACAAATTAATACAGGTGGTAAAGAAATACTACTAAAACACAATAATAATAATACATTACAAAGTCAAAACAATAATGAAAAGAGCCAGGCTGGTTATACAAACAAGAATTCTAATAATAACATAATAAAAGGACAAATTAAACCTCCCAAAAGTATTGCTCAATATATGAAAGAGTTTGATAATATAAAATCCTCAAGTAATTATAATAATAATCAAAAGGTGAAAACTCAAAATAAAGCAAATATTGCTAATAATACTACAAATGCAAGTAATAAAAATAAGACTAATAATAAGACATCCAATAGTGAACATTTAACTCCTGGGCAAAAGAATAAATTAAGTATCTTTCAGTCAATTACAAGTCAATTAAGGAAATTAATGCCACTGCCAGATAGTATAAAACAGCTAGCTAATAAGGACTCAACGTTAAAGTCCAATAAAATCAATAATGCCAAAAAAGCAAGTGCAAATCAACATTTATTAACAAATAATAATCCTAATAATAGCATAAAAGTAAAACAAAATAATAATATTAATAAAGTATTACATCATAAGATTTATATCAGTGATTATGTAAATAATATCTGCAATTTATATAGTGGAATTGCCTATTATCTCATATTGCAAATTCCAACTTTCATTATATTTATTCTGTAACAACATTATTTGAAACTTACATACTACATAATAAATCATATATATTGTAAAAATCTAAATAAAACACGGAGGAATATATAATCAACAGTAATAATTTAGTTTAAATACTCATCCTTTACAACATATATTATTATCAAGTAATTTATTTAATTTTTTACCCAAATTAATTACTTTTATATGTTTAATTTTATTATATGCATATAAAATACAATCAACGAAATCAAGACTATGCTTATTATAAGCATCAATAGAACACTTTAATACTTCCATTTCATTACAATTTACCAATCCTAAAAATTCAGTAATAATATTAACAATTCTACTACGTTATACTTTGTGTAACACATAAAATACTTCTGCTATTACTTATAGTGTAACAAATACATTGTAATTACTTAAATAATTATCAAATTCTTTTACCATTTCTTTATATTCATTTAAAATCCAACGTAGTATTAAGTTTGTATCAAATATTACTTGTAACATATTTCTCCACCGCTGCATTTTGCCCAAGCATACTTCTCTTGCTGTCTTAGTGCTGGATTAGCATACTTTGATAGAATACCTCTTAAATTATCAATTTCTCTTTTTAATTCTTCCGGATCTTGTATTTCTTTATTAATTTTCATTATTGTATTCCCATGTTTATCCACTAATTCATCAACAAAAGTAATAATTACCTTTCGATTAGGTTGAACTTCTATTTTTTCTAATAATTTAATTTCTTTACCATCATAATAACCATTGATAAACCGTATTGTACCACCTATTTTTACATTGCATATTACTATAATTTGGAATTATTTAAAAGAGTTTGTATCGTTCTATTTTTTGCAGTAAAGAAACTAGTAATTACTATAATAGTAATATTATTATAATAATAATTAAATTTATTTTTTTGCACTTGCTAATTATAATATTTTTTTACAAAAAATCATAACAGGTACATCATTATATCTATATTAATTATTAATATCATAATATTAAGATTATTAATTTCTTTATTACTAACTAAAAATCATCTTTATCATTAGTCCAATCATATCCGTACATTATATTATCTTGATTGGATTTATTATTTGATACTTCTACATAACCTGTTTTATTATTAAATACTGTACTAACATAGTTATTGTTAAGACTTTCTATAGTTTTCCATCCTAACCCCTCTAAATTTAACGCATAGACAAGAATGTTTTCTCCCAATTCTTGTTTAAGAAAGTAGCAAAAATCTTCTAATTTATTGTATTTACTTCTATTAAAATTATTAGTAGATTTATTTAATAATTGTAAAAATATACTATAATTATTTTTGGACAAGTTATCATTCAACCAAATGGGAGATACTACTTCTATTCTGTCATCATACCACCTGTAAGTTCTAACACAGTCTTTTATTACTACAACATTATCAAATGGGTTGTCTAATGTAGTATTGAAAGTAAACACTTTATAATCTTTTTCTATGTTGTGATTATATTTTATATCAATTTTTAAGGATTGTATCTTTACTACTTTTTGTACTAGATAATAAAAATATTTTGAACTATCATTAAAATTAATCAAAATATTATTTAATTTATTTATAGAAGAATGATCGTATTCCTTACTAAATATTTTGGAATCTTGCCAGTGAAATATATTATCATTAATTTTAAATATAAATGGATTTTTATTAACAGGATTATTGTATGTTTCTAAACTATATTTAGAATGTTTTTTGAAATCAATTTCACTTATATCAGTAAGATTATCATTATTTATATTATTATTAATTTCATAATTAATTAAATATTCAAAATAATCTTTACTATGTTTTTCAAAACCTGTTTGAAATTCATATATTATATTAGGTAAATTATTAATTAATTGGTTACAATTTTTTAATTTATGTTTATTTTGTGCAGTAACTTGTATTACTGTATTCTTCCATTTATATTTTAAATTGTCACTATGTATTTCAACATCGTAGGGAAAAGGACTCATATATTTATCATTATTTATCAATAATTCATTTTTACTTATAACATTAGTATTTCCTGTTGCAAAAAGTGTTTTATTAAATAAAATAAATATTAGTAATTGCTTTTTCATATATATAATTTATACTGAAAATAAATATACATAGTTTTATTTTAGTATAAGTTAATTAATAAATACTGAATCTGCTAGACTTTTTCATTTATTGTTTAATCATTAAACTATTTACTAAATAATTTTTCATATTATTTTTATGTTCAAATACCATTAAAAAATTTATTCTTGTGAAAATTATACTGTTAATAAATACACATAATAAAAACTTTATCCAATGAAAATTATCCATAAAAAACAATAACAAATATTATAGAGTGACAGCTAAAAAACACTTGTATCAAATCATGCTCCATAGTATAATTTAATTGATAATAGTGTTTGACACATATAATGGTGTAGTGTTTTTAATACTGTTATCTGAATAAGGAGAGATGGGTGAGTTGGCTTAAACCAGCGGTTTGCTAAACCGCCGTACGATTGAAAGGTTGTACCGGGGGTTCGAATCCCCCTCTCTCCGCCATATATTATTCCTATTTATTCCATAGCAATTGTTTGTCATTACGGTGTTCCATTTTGTTATTTATGTATATTAATTAAATTAGTGAACAAATATCAAAGTAATATTTATTTATTTTTAAATTTAAATTGTTAATTTATAAAAAAAATGGCCAATTATAGTTATTGACCAATGTGTTTGTAGTATATTGCAATTATTTATAATTACTCCCCAAACTCTTATTAAATATATTTAATATTACTTCCTTAGTCGTTTTCAAATTATTATTAGTTATTATATAATCGTAAATCGGTTCATAATAAGCTAATTCTTCACTATTAAACGCTGCTAATCTGCAATTAATAGCTTGTTCATTTTCCGATCCTCTTTCTATTAATCTATTCTTTAATTCAATCATTGAAGGAGGCATTAGTAATATACTAGTGCATTTAGTTTCGTTATTATTTTTATATTTATTTAATATACTAGCAGCTCCTGCAAATTCAACATCTAGTATACATATTCCACTATTGTTTAAAATATTATCGATTTCTTTCTTTAGAGTACCGTAATAATTACCGAAACAATAAGTATATTCAATGAATTCTCCATTTTGAATCATCTCTCTAAATTGATGTTCCATTACAAAATAGTATTCCTTACCTTCATGTTCATAATACCTAGGCGTCCTAGTAGTACATGATATACTCAATTTAGCTTGAGGAATAGTTTTTATAATATAATCTATTAATGTAGATTTTCCAACGCCTGATGGTCCTGATATAACAAATAAATTATTCATTATTTTTATTACCTTTCATCTAACTTAAATTCTATACGTCTGTTACGTGCCAAATCTTCTTCGGTATTGCCTGTAGTTATAGGCTGGAATTCACCGAAGCCAGCAGCAACTAAATGTTTTGGATTTACTCCATTCTCTATTAGGTGTTTTACTACTGATATTGCTCTAGCAGCAGATAACTCCCAATTAGAAGCAAATCGTCCATTACCGCTTATCTTTCTAGAATCAGTATGACCGTCAACTCTTAAAATCCACCTAATATTTGAAGGAATTTTTTCTCCTATATCAATAATTACTTTGGCTAGGGCTGATACTTGATCTTGTCCTTCTTCACTTAAAACATCCGAGCCAGTATCGAAAAACAATTCAGATTGAAATATAAATCTATCTCCAACTATTTTTATACCTTTTTTATCTTTGACTATACTTTCTAATTTTTCGAAAAACTCTGATCTGTAAGCATTAAGTTTTGCTAATTCACTAAGTTTAATATTTTCATCTTTTATTGCCGCTAAGGCTTTAAGATTTTCTTCTGAAGCTCTATGTTCATCTGCTAATGCTGCTAATACTTCTTTTAATTGTGCATTTAATTTATCTATTTTATCTTTTAATGAAGATTTTTCTTTATTAGCCATCTTCGTTTCTTCATTAAACATACTATTAAGTTTTGCTATTACGTTATTTAATTCAATTATTTGTTTTTTTAAATCATTATTAATATCATTTAATTCTTTATTCTTATTTTTTTCTGAATCAAATAATGAACAAACTTCAGATAATTTATATTGCAAATTATCAACTGATGATTTTTTATCTAATATTATTTTAGACAAATATATTTGAGATGCTAAAAAACCAACTATAACGAAAGTAAAAACTAATACTACAGTTGATAAAGCATCCACAAACCCTGGCCATATATTTAAATCGTCACTATTTCTATTACGTCTAAAGTAGGCCATCTGATTCTAATTATATATCTAGATATTCCATATTATATATCAAATCATATAGTTTAGCAATATTATTAAAATTCTGTTAATTACTAAAGTGATTTATAACATGAATTTATGCTCTAATATTATCTGAAATTATTAATAAATTTTAAAGATCCATATTTTTATTTAAAAAAGATTATTACAAGACTCTATTTATTAATATTAAGATGTTTATTGTAAAACTATCTCTCATATTAATTTATTATTACAACTTTATTTACAACTGAGATTGTATAATGCTAATTGCTTTATCAATATCGATTCTTAAACATTCTATATTTTTATCTAATTTAAAGTTTTTCCCATTATATGATAAGTAAGGACCAAATCTTCCCAAATATAATACTATATCGTTATTATCACTGGGATTTTTACCCAAATTTTTAGGTAAATTTATTAAAGTTAATATATCTTCTTTATTTAATTCTTCAAAATTATTAATAAATTTAGGTATAGAGATTCTTTTTGGTTTGTTTTTGTCTTTATCAATAGTGTGTTCCCATTCTAAATAAGCTCCGTATTTTCCAACTTTAAATAAAATATTATCATTATTTTTATCATCAAAGGCTATTATTTTATGTTCACCATTATTTAATATATTATTAGTATTATTATCATTACCTATAGGTATAATTACTTTACATTCTGGATAATTAGAACATCCTAAAAATGCTCCATACTTACTGAGTTTTAGTCCTAAAATACCAATTCCACATTCGAAACATTTTCTATCATCTCCCAGTTTGCTAAATATATAATCATGAATGTCGTTTTCCAATGTATCTATAACATCACTTACTGTTACATCGCTCATAACTTCAGATATGTTTTTATTAAAAGTTCCCCAAAAATTGTTTAAAACTGTCTCCCAATCTATTTTTCCATTTGAAATATCATCTAATTCTTCTTCCATATTAGCAGTAAACTTGTATTCTACATATTTTTCAAAGAAATTTTTTAAAAATGAAACAGTAAATATACCAATATTTTCAGGGATAAAAGATTTCTTTTGTAATATTACATACCGTCTTTCTTGTATTACATTAATAATAGTAGCATATGTTGAAGGTCTTCCTATTCCTAGTTCTTCTAATTTTTTTACTAAACTAGCTTCAGTAAATCTTGCTGGAGGCTGAGTAAAATGCTGGTTTTTATTAGAGCTTTTTAATTCTATATTATCAGATTCTTTCAATTGGGGAAGTTTTTCCACATTTAATTTGTCATCGCTTGAATCATCGTATATTTTTAAAAAGCCATCGAATACCAATGTAGAACCAGTAGATTTTAATCTATATTTATCGTTTTTTGATTTTATATTAATAGAAACTTGATTTAACTTAGCATTTGCCATCTGGGAAGCTATTGTTCTCTTCCATATTAATTCATACAATTTTAATTCATCAGTTTGTAAATATTCTTTTACATTCTCTGGAGTTCTATTACAATCAGTTGGTCTTATAGCTTCATGAGCTTCTTGAGCATTTTTAGTTTTTGTTTTGTAGATTTTAGGAGAAGATGGTAAATAATCCTTTCCTATTTTCTCTTCTATATATGTCCTAGATGATGCAATTGCTTCATCTGATAAATTAGTGCTATCGGTTCTCATATAAGTAATAAGACCAGTAGTACTGCCATTCATAGTTATACCCTCATACAACTTCTGAGCTAACTGCATAGTATATTTAGTACTAAAACCCAATTTGTGAGAAGCATCTTGTTGTAATGTAGAAGTAGTAAATGGAGCATAAGAATTTTTAGATACTGATTTTTTACTAATTTTTTCTATTATATATTCTTGCTTTTCTAAATCTTTTCTTATTTCTTCAGCATCAGTTTCATTTTTTATATCTAATTTATCTAATTTTTTATCATTTATATGTGTTAAATTACTGGTAAATGTTTCATTTTTACTATTAAATACATTGCTTAACGACCAATATTCTTCAGGCTTAAAAACTTTTATTTCTAATTCTCTTTCAACTATTAATCTAAGAGCTACTGATTGCACTCTACCAGCGGATTTAGCCCCTGGCATTTTTCTCCATAATACTGGAGATAATGAAAATCCTACTAGATAATCTAATATTCTTCTGGCCAAATAAGCATTAACTAAATTATTATCTAATTCTCTAGGATTATTAAAAGCTTCTGAAACTGCTGCTTTAGTTATTTCGTGAAATACAACTCTTTTAACAGTTTTATTATTTAATACATTATTTTGTTTTAGAATTTCTAATATATGCCAGGAAATAGCTTCTCCTTCTCTATCAGGGTCAGTAGCTAAATAAAGATTTTTAACTTTTTTTAAAGTATCATTTATTACATTTATTTGTTTTTTACCTCTATCACTAGTTTCCCATTTCATTTTAAAATGATCATTAGTATCAACAGAACCACTTTTAGATACTAAGTCTCTTACATGACCATAACTGGCTATAACTTTATAATCCGATCCTAAAAATGCTGATAGTGTCTTAGCTTTAGCTGGTGATTCTACTATTACCAAATTATTTAACATAATGAATATTATGTATTAAAAATCCAATCTAATGAATAGAGTATACACCAATTTAATATAACAAGTTGTTGATATGATATGTAAATAAATGTGTTAATTATTAGAATTTTGATAATTTGTGTATTATTAAGTTACTTATAAAAATGTGATAAATAATTTTATCAAATTTTTGGTAAAAAGAATATATGTAAGATGTTTTAAACTAATTTTCTGTTACAAAAATGTATAATTATATCATATACTATTAAATCAAATAATACATACAGTTTTTTATGATAAAAAAATGCAATTTGATTTGTATTTAATTATTTCAAATGAATAAAATATTCTTAATATGTTGAATATACATTATTTAATCAATTTATATATTTGTTACATTCAAATAACTGGAACAATACCTATAAATATTTTATATTCCATAACATAAATTAATATTTATGCCAAAATAAGATATAAAAAATATTAAAGATATTAACAATTTTAATAACTAATATAGGTTATTATATTTTGTATAATTGAAATATTATATGTAAACTACAGAATATAATTAAAATATATATATAATTTCCATATAAAAATATTGTAGCAGCAAATAATCAATTAACAATAAAATTACGAATGGCATACTTGATACTAATAGAATTGATTATAATTTGTTACTAATTACTTGTAATTATTCCATACCTATGATATTCATTTTATAAGTACATATATAAAAAACAAAAAAATGATAGAAAAGTATTTACCAATTAATTGGGAGAAGAATGAACGGTCAGTAATAACTTATAAACATTCATTAATGGTTGCCAAAGCTGCGAAGCTGATAGCTGCCAAATGTAATCTAAATGAGGAGTTAGCGTATGTTTATGGCGAAATGCATGATATAGGAAAATTTTTCCTTTTACCTAAAGAATTTTATAAGCATCCAAGATTAGGTTATGAAATGTTACTAAAAGAAATGTTAATAAAAGATAATAAAAATATTGCTCAAATATGTATAACTCATAGTTTCCCAATTATTAATAATAATGTATCTAATGATAATACAGAAGAATTAAATAATTATATTTTAGCATTTTGTCATAATGATAAAGAAGAATCTAATTTGTTAATTAACATTTTAAATACAATTCAAACAAATGATTATATACAATTAATACAATTTTGTGATAAAATTTCAACAATTGATAAATATATTCCAATAGAAACTAAACTACATTGGTACCAAGAAAAACATCATATATCATCTTCTGATTTAAATAAATTTTATGGCATTCCTTTAAACAATATACGAGAGAAATTCAATAAACTATTAGGTATAGATATGTATCAATTATTAAACATAAAATAAATCGCTGTATAAATTATATACATACTATTATTATGCATTATAGTATTACATATTGCTCTGCATGTCATATTACTGTATACTGGACTTAGTAGGCGGGTGTAATTCAATGGTAGAATATCAGCTTCCCAAGCTGGAAGCGTGGGTTCGATTCCCATCACCCGCTCCAAATAATTGAAGTGTGATGGCTGTTTCACAATCCCCATCACCTGCTCCAATTAACTGAAGTGTGATTGGTTGTTTCACAATCCCTATTACCCGCTCCAAACTACTGAAGT
>CAMJRB010000034.1 GCA_946408175.1 uncultured Holosporaceae bacterium | reverse complement strand
GGAACAAAGCAAAAATGGGAAGAGCACGATTGAGCCGAAATATATCAAAGAAATAAAAAAAATATTGCAAAAAAGAAACGATGCAGAGCAACACATAAAAAATAGTTTTATATTTTTTAATGCATTCAGTCGATGTAATGATATACCTGGTGCATTATCTAGCTTCAACCAAGCAATTGAGTTAAAGGTAAAAGAGTTAGAAACGAATCAAGACAATACACAATCATCAATTCAACGATTTTATGACAACACGACAAAACAACAAAGAACATTTATAGAAAACATGGCGTATACAAACTGTACATCCCAAATATTTGATCAGATTTGCAAAAATTACGGCACATTACGTAGTTCCAAGGAGGTTTTGTCTCCTATTAATGAGATAATCATGTTTTTAAAAAACTGGAAGATAACAGCCTACAACCGCACATTAGATCAGGAAATTGTACTTACATTAGACATACCTCATTTTTCCAACAAACTAATCGAGTCGTTGTCAACCAAAAATCTACAGTGTATTCAACAGTATATTAAATACGATTCTGAATTCAAGCAAACAAAAAACGATGCACAACAGAAGCAGGAATCAAATGAGGCCAAACCAGCAGTTGTTAAATTTACATTTAATATAAAGAATATATTGACACTGTTTTACGCACTATTATCTTCGCATGACAAGAATAATAATGAGGTCAATAAGAAGAAGCTACTGTGTTTGCATGATTACATAAATAAAATAAATATGCTAAAGCGGCCAAAACAGCAATACAAAACACAGACATTAAAATAATAAATAATAAATAGCAAATATTTTGAAAATAGCTCATGTTAGTTTATGCTGGCATGGGCTGTTTTATTTCTATACCATGTCAAGCTTTATATGCTAAACTTTTATTAGTTAATTATAGATGAGAGCGATTTAATATGACAGACGGTATAAATAATGAGAATGTAAAAGAGAGTAATACAAGTAATACTAGAGAATATAATAAAGATAATATATTTTATAAAATAATTAATAAGGAAATAAATTCTAATTTAGTACTAGAAGGAAAGCATTTTATAGCTATTAATGATATAAGACCCAAAGCTCCAGTACATGTATTAATAATACCCAAAGGTAATTATATTGATTATTCTGATTTTGTTACTAATGCTAGTGATGAGGAAATAATAGATTTTAATAAAGGAATAGCGAATATAATAGAACAAATGAAATTACTACCAGGAGGATACAAATTAATATCTAATTCTGGATTATTTGGTCAACAAGAAGTACCTCATATGCACGTGCATATATTGGGAAAAGCTAGTAGTTAATTAAAGCGTGTACAAATATACTATTTGTAATGTACAGATAATATATATTGCAACTAAATATTACAAGTGTAATTGTTAAATATTGAAAAATTTTGAAAACAATAATAAAATGCATGTAGATTATAAAGATAGGAAGTGTTACAAAGTGATGCATAATAGTAATCATAATTATTAATTAGCATCTAAAATAACACCTTTTTATATATTGACTGTTATAACATTAGTTTTTAAAATTATTTATATAATATAAAACCTATAAAAGTAAGGAGTATAAATACTATATGTCGGAAGTAAAAAAACTAAAAGATACTATATTTTTACCTAGCACTTCATTTCCAATGCAAGGTAATTTAGCTAAAAATGATCCAGTAATGGTTAAACATTGGCAGGATACTAATTTGTATAAAGCATTAAGACAAAAGTCTCAAAATAAAAAGAAATTTATGTTACATTTTGGGCCTCCTTATGCTAATGGTCCTATTCATATGGGACATGCATTAACTGGTATATTAAAAGATACTATAAATAAATGTTATCAGATGATGGGATACGATGCTCCATTAGTATTGGGTTGGGATTGTCATGGATTGCCAATAGAATGGAAAATAGAAGAATCATATATAAAATCTGGTAAAAAACGTGAGGATGTACCAATAGTAGAATTCATGAGCAAGTGTAGAGAATATGCATCTAAATGGAGGGATACTCAGAAGGAAGGATTTAAAGACTTAGGAATAATTTTCGATTACGATGATCCTTATTGCACTATGGACAAATCCTCTGAGGCTACTATTTGTGATGAATTTTTCAAAATAGTAAAACAAGGATATGTATATAGAGATAAAAAACCAGTAATGTGGTCAGTCGTTGAAAAAACAGCTTTAGCTGAAGCGGAATTGGAATATCATGATAAGACTAGTGATGCTATATATGTTAAATATCCAGTAGTAAAAACAAATATAGCTCAATTAAAAAATGCATATTCAGTAATCTGGACGACTACTCCTTGGACTATTCCAGCTAGTTTAGCTATAGCTTATAATCCAGAATTTGAATATGTATTAATAGAAACTGATAATAATAAATTATTAATAGCTAACTGCAGATTAGAACAATGCATAAAAGAAACTAATATTAGTAATTATAATATAATTGGCACATTCAAAGGTAGTGAATTAGAAGGTACAATTTGTGATCACCCTCTAGAAAATCTTGGTTTCAAACAAGAAATAAGATTATTGCCAGCCGATTACGTAACTGACGATGCTGGTACTGGCCTAGTACATACAGCTCCTGGTCATGGATTAGATGACTTCTATTTAGGTAAGAAATATGGATTATCAACTGAAACTACAGTAAATGAAGATGGTACTTTGGTAGATAATTTACCTTACTTTAGAGGAGAACATGTATTTAAAGTTAATCCTAAAGTAATTGATGAATTACAAAAAGCCGGAAATTTACTAAGTGCTGGTAAAATAGTTCATAGCTATCCTCATTCTTGGAGATCTAAATCACCTTTGATATTTAGAACAACTACTCAGTGGTTTATATCAATAAATCCTATTAGACAGAAATTATTAGAAGAAATAAAAAATACTGAATGGTACCCCAGTAGTTTTATTAATAGGATTTATAGTATGGTAGAAAAGCGTCCTGACTGGTGTATTTCAAGACAACGTATATGGGGAGTACCAATAGCTTTATTTATTAATAAAAAGACAAATGAAGTATTAATTGATGACAATGTATTTAATAAAGTTTTAGAAACTTTTAGAAATGAAGGAATAGAAGCTTGGCATAATAAGCCCGTTTCTTACTTTCTAGGAAATACATATAATCCAGATGATTATAATAAAGTCACTGATACTATAGAAGTATGGTTTGATAGTGGTTGTTCTCACAGGTATGTATTAGAAAACAGACAGGAGTTAAGTTGGCCAGCTGATTTATACTTCGAAGGATCTGATCAACATAGAGGATGGTTTCAATCTTCATTAGTTGAATCAGTATTAACTTCAGGTAAAGCTCCTTATAGAAAAGTCGCTACTAATGGTTTCTTATTAGATAAAGATGGTAGAAAAATGTCTAAATCCTTAGGAAACGTAATAGCTCCAACTGATATTACTAAAAGATTTGGCGCTGATGTATTAAGACTATGGTGTATTAATGGCGATTACTCCGAAGATATGCGTATAGGAGAAGAAATCATTACTAGAAACCAAGATATTTATAGGAGATTCAGGAATACTTTAAGGTATCTTTTAGGAGTTTTAAGCGATTATAATCCTGAAAATGAAGTACAATATGACCAATTACCAGTATTAGAAAAATTTATATTAAATAAATTATATAATCATGATGTATTATTAAAAGAAGCTATAAGTAAATTTGATTTACAGAAGTTTTATACTGAACTACATACTTTCTGTTCCAATGATTTATCTGCTTTCTATTTGGATATTAGAAAAGACACTATATATTGCGATAGTAAAGATAATATTATACGTAAGTCAGCCTTAACTGTAATGAATAATGTTTTCATATGTTTAGTACATTGGTTAGCTCCAGTATTATCATTTACAGCTGAAGAAGCTTGGCAAGCTTATACATTAAATAAATCAAAAGAAAGTATACATTTACAAGAATTTCCAAGTATTCCTCAAATATGGAAAAATAATGAAATAGAAGAACAAGGACAATTTCTGCAATCAATTAGGAAAGTAATAAATGGAGCTATAGAAATAGAGAGATTAGCTAAAACTATAGGTTCTAGTTTGGAGGCAAACATATTAATATATACAAATGATAATGAAATGTATAAAAAATTAAATAAAATAGATATAAATGAATTGGCAATAGTATCGTCAGCCAAATGTATATTGGCAAAACCACCTTATCCAGTAAATATTAATGAAGAGTTAAATATAGGATTAATAGTAAAAAAATCAGATAATAAAAAATGTAGTAGATGCTGGAAATTATTAGATAATGTAAAAGAATATAATGGCGAATATGGGATTGTAGATTTATGTGAGAGATGTGAAAAAATAATCAAGAATTGTAATAAAGACTAGCGATAGTATTAATGGAGAATCTTACACAATATGAATGTATATAACAAATAATTTGTATAATATTATAAGAAGTAAATAACTATAAAAAAGGCACCATAGTTCTAAGAATAATGGTACTTATGGTGCGTCTAAGGATTTATTATTGTATTACGAGATATAGTAAACGTAATAAAGTCATTATAGTAGTGTAAATTGGTTCAATATAAATTTTAGGAATGCGAAATACTTTAACTAATGCGTATTATAATAGTAGTATTACGAATATTTGAGTTGTTCATAAACAAACTAACAATATCCAACTATGTCTACACAAACACGCATTTTCCCAAGATATCATATAAAAAAATGGAGTGTCGACTCAGCAACACTCCACAATCAAGTTATTATTATAACTTTATAAATATGGAGGATAATTATTACTTAATGTTACCATTTTATCCTTGTATTTTGCAGCTTCTGTAGGACGTAATTTCTCATAAGTTACCAAATAAGGAATCATATTACCATTTTGACCACTTAGTATTTGATTCACAAGTTTTTCATCAACTTCTTTTGACACCAAAGAATCATTATATTGGTACCAAGGTGCATCAGGTGATTTCTTACCAAAATAAACAAAGTGACCCATATCACTACTAGGACCAATGTGACATACAAATCCCGATAGAGCAAATTGCTCAGGCAATTTTTGATTAGTAAAATCACTAGCATCCATAAACTGAGGAATTGAAATTCTTACATTAAATTGATTACCTTTCCCTCTATTTAAGTTTAACGTTAATATATTTGGTAAATACTCTAATTTTGTACGGTAATCAGCCTTGTATTGTTGTTTACAATGATTACAATACATTGCATTCTGTCCTGTAAAACAGTCGAATTTTTCATTGTAAGCAAAACAATCCTGTAATAGCAATGGTTGCCCGTAACAAAACGGAAATACACTATCCCTTCTCTGTCTAACCTCTTCCAATGGAGAAATCAACATATTATAGATTTGAGAATTATACATTGTTGTACAACAATTCGCACAACATGTAGTAGTAGTCTGAACTCCATAAAAATACCTTGATAGTACTGATTCATAATTTTCAATAAAATTCTTAGAAAAGCCATTAAATACTTGTTGATAATTAGTTTGATCACCAATATTTGCAGGTTGTTGGGTAACTGGCTTACTAATAACAGTATTTAATGCATTGTGCATGATTTCAACAAGATACAAAAATAAATCTTTAGAATCATTAGCTCGCATTTCTTGGAACAAAGAATTACACTTTCCTAGGATTGCCTTGAAAGTATCAGGTGAGAAACTAGTATTTTCAGTAAATTGAGTTGGATCTTCCTCATCTTTGTAACCACCACCTATTATCTCTGCAATTACATTAGTAAATTCAAGAGTCAAAATACCATTTTTAGTTGTCAGGAGTTTTTCATAATTATCTGAATACTCTACTACTTTGAACATAGATTTAACAAAATATGGCAATCCTGCAAAGAGTTGTAATACTGCATTCATATAACAAGTGGAACCAATATTATTTAATCCGGAATTCGGATGTGCATTTTCTCCTTGTATATCTTTATGTATGTTTATTATGTCTCTTGCATGTGCTAACTTCTTTAGGAATTTATCCTTGTTTTTTATATCTGGATTCATAAGCTTGAAATATTCTTTTACATCTTCCTGAACTGGTTTTGGTAAATCCTTTTTGTTTGCTATTTCTTGTAGCTTTTTCTTATCTGTTTGCTCAGTAATTGATACATTATTGTTCGGTATTAAATTATTTGATATTATTTCATTATTAACCTGTTTATTTGGATACAAATCATTCATATTACTTTGGCAAACTGGAGCAACATTTATATTATCAATATTCATCTGCTTAGGTGGATTAGTATATCCACAATTATTTAATACTGCAGCACAAGTTACTGCATTTATTAAAACTACTTTAAAGGTATTTTTCATATTACACCTATTAATAATTTTTTCTTAATTATATATTACCATAGTATTAGTTATTCGTCAACATTTTTATTGCAAAATAGAAAAATAATTAATATTCAATTAATGATTTGTAACATCAATTATTTAAAATAAAGTTATCACTGAACTTTATATAATCATTTATTATAAACTAATACCTATATTACTTATTAACAATAACATAATACAGTATCTAGAAGATACACAATAGAAAACATCCCTATGACAATATAAATGTTCTTTGCTGTATACTTATATTGGTATCTTTATTTCCATTACTTATTAAAAATAAGTATAATACAATACTTAGAAGATACACAATAAAAAACTCTCCTACTAAAACAAATGTTTTTAGTTTTATAATTATATTAATATATTTAAAATATTATGCTATATTATTATCATTATCCGGTTTACCCAACATTATATTTTTTATTTCACTATGTAATTTGTTTATTTTATTTTGGAGAAAAATAGATTTAAAATCGCATATATTACTATTTAACTGTTGATTATTCTTATTAAGTCTTTCTAAATCTTTTTTGAGTTGTCCTTCTTCATTTAAAATATCACTTAATTTACTTTTATCTTTGTTATAAATAAACATATTAATAATTTACTAATCTCTCTACTATTAATTATTTGACATATCAATAAATTTTGCAAGTATAAATATTAACAAATAGTAAATAAATTTATTGTTAATTACTTATTAGCTGCTATATATATTAGTATTGTACTAGTACTTAACACAAAATTAATATTTGTCCAATAAAAAACAATATAGTAACGAATTTGATAATAATTGATGTATTTAATATACATAAAAACTGTATATTATTATAAGATGAGTTTATGTGATAGAATTACAATAGTAATTAATATTGCTTCAATAAATGATTCCAACTGACGTGAACCAATCTGATGCTTACAAGAATCTTATAAATTTTTGTTTGGATATTCCCATTGCTTTCGCTATTTGGGAAAACCAAAGTGATATAATACTTATATCTTCTAAAATGCAGTCTCTAATACGATCAGATTCATTAGTAATAAATTCTATAAGTTTTATTAAAGCTATAAAACCTATATTCGGTAATTTCTTATATGATGCAGTTGGAAAGATTTCCACTACTCAATTTTCAAATGGTAAATATTCAATTATATTTAAAACTCCTTATAATAAATTATATTCATTAATATTGCATTATAATTTGAAATCTCAAATATATATATTTACAGCACTTGATATTACTAATAATTCTCATTTAATTGATAATAATAGCAATAATTTACAAAATGAAATAAAAATATTAAACGAAATATTAGATAAAATACCATTGTATATATGGAGGAGAACTAAGGATTCTAAAATATTATATAGTAACAAATATTGTACAAATAATTTAGGCAATAAAATAAGTAGTTTGGGAACAGTATTTAATAATACAAATCCTAATACTGATACTAATGCAACAGTAAAAATTAAAGGAGAAGATAAAACTCTAAATATTAATGAATATTACTCAGTATATAACAATAAATCAGATAATACAAATACACCAATAATAGGTATCGCTCAAGACATAACGGAATTGAATAGTATAAAAAAAGAAATTGAGAGTTATAAGAAAAATTATTACAACATTGAAAATATTATTAATAATATAAATTGTGGTATAGCTTTATTTGATAGTAATATGAAATTACTTTGTATTAATGATTATACTAGACAGTTATTTAAATTATTAGATACAGATGTATATTCTAAGTCATATAGTGAAATAGTGGATTATATATTATCAAACGAATTAATAGTTAGTAATTTGTCTAATACTATTTTGAGAAATAAATTACTAGAAATATTATCAATTGCAAAAGATAAACCATTAGAAAAGCAATTATCTATTAATAATCGAGATAATATAAATGTAAATATAATTCCTGATAGTAAAGGTAATATATTATTTGTGTTTTATGATAATTCATGTTCAATAGATATGGCAAGAAATACTAATTCAGTAAAACAAATGTATGGTACTGTAATAAATAATATATCTGAAGGTATTATAATATTCGGTCCTGATAATAAAATAAGAATATATAATGATATTATAAAGAGTATTTTTAATATAAACAATGAAAATATAAATAATTTAAATATAAAAGATTTTTTTGAACTACTTAAAAATTTATTTAATAATATTAGTTATTTTGAGCATTTTATCAAGAAATTACTGAACAATGCTACTCAAAGAACCGGTTATTCTGAGGTAATAACATTATTAAATAACAAAACTATAGATTATACATATGTTCCATTACATGATGGATTAAATTTAATAAAAATAAAAGATATATCTAATTATAAAGCCCTTGAATCAGCATTACAAAATGCTTCAGATAAGGTAAATAAAGCGTTGGAATTAAAAACTAAATTACTTAGTACTATATCAGATGAATATTTTGCCCCATTGGATACTATTAGTAGTTTTGCGGAAATTCTTAATAATAAATACTTTGGAGAATTAAATGACAAACAACGAGAATATTGCTTAGGAATAATAAAGACTTCTAATCATTTAAAAGACATAGCAGAAATGATTAATTATATAACTAGAATTCAAGTACAATTGGATAATGAATCAATTAGCAATTATTCAATACAAATAAGTTCAGATATTAATAATAAAAAAATTTCCGGTAATATTGAGCCATTAAAACTAAACTTAACTGAAGTTAATATACAATCATTTATAAAAACTACAGTTGAACAATTTAATATTTTAGAAAAGAATGTTAAAATACTAACTACTTGTAATAATAATTCATTAAAAGCCTACATAGATAAAACAATATTAAACAGAATACTGTATTATTCAATTTCTCAAGCACTATATATGATAGATGATTCAGGTATTATTCAGATAGAATCAGCATTATATGAGGAGGATAATAAATATTTCTCAATAACCATCAGTAATAACGGATATGAATTGAGTCAAGAAGATGTAATAATATACAATAGATATTTGTCAAATAATATTAATATTGCTGAAATAAAAACTATGGACTTAAGATATTCTGTATTACATTATTTAGTATATTTTCATAATGGTAAAATTATGCTGGAAACTAATAGCAAAGTATCAGGAACTACTAATACAGAAGCAGGTTCTAAAATAAAAATACTATTACAAATTGCACCATTTAATAATTAATAAAAATTTTTGAAACATAATTTATAAGCCTTGGAAGAAAAATCATATCTTATTTTGTATAATATAAATTTTATAAATAAAATTATTATAATATTTAATTATTAAAGCAATATAAAAATTTTTTAACAAACAGTAATTGACATATACTACAAACTAGTATAATATAACAATGTGGTTTAATAACTCGTGAAGAATTTTTATTTATGAGAATATCAAATTTTCTCAAATTAAGTACATTATGTTGCCTATTAAGTATTGGAATAAACAAGAATATTGGAAATACTAGTCATATTTCAAACAGGCATGATATGTTTCTTAAAAAACAGGTTAGTATCACTTACAAAGATCCATGTTGGTGTATAACATATGATCCTACTGCATTGCAACATGATACTGTTATACGAACAGCTGCTGGACCTGTTAAATATAATAAAGCAGCTAAATCTATTTCCTTTTATGGCATTGATTTAGTTGGAATAGATTCAGATACCTTACAATATATTCAATACAATATTTTAATGAAAATCAATACAATACAAAGCAAGCGTCAAGAAGTGGGATTAGACAATAATGATGTTATAACAGATGCTAATAAAAAAGTAAAAGCATTATTCGGTAATGATTTTTATATAAACTTTGATACTAGTGATAATGATATTAGTAAAGCTAAGAACAAACAACAAAATATAAACCTGTTGTGTGAATTAAGATCAGAAAACAACAAAAAATCGAGTAAATTAGTAACAGTAGTAAAAAACTATCCTATGGTAGAAGTGCAGAATATTTATCAGTATAAAAACATAATTATAGTAACTAATAATAAAGACGCTTATTGCCTAGACTATAAGAAAAAGCAAATTAGATTATATTTTGACGAAACTTGGTCATATAATAAAAAAACCGGGTCATGTGATAAAAAAACTGGATTATATAATAAAAACATTGGATCATATAGTAAAGAAAATGGCACTATGACTTGGAATGTAGATCAAGTACTTCCTAAACTTAATGAATTGTGCGAATATATTGAGGCTAGAAGGATGCAAGAAGAAGAAATATTACTTTCCATTTTCGGAGATTATACACTTGTATTTTATTAAAAAATACTATTTTATATTATGATTTGTACTCAGTTTTACTTATGACAATTTACGTTCTATACAGCCTTTGTTAATTAATAACAAACATTTCATTTTACAATAAATTATGTTATAATAAAAATGGTTAGGTGTTATTACATTGGCAGTAATGTTTTGTGGAAGTGGTCAGGATAGAAATATAGCAGCCAACACAATGCATTCTGGGTTTTGTTTATATTACATCTAACCTTAATACAATGTCAAATAGCAATATAGATTGGGAAGCATATAAAAAGTTAGTCATAAAAAATAATACTAATAAATTATTTGAAAAAGAATTAGAAAGTCCAAGAATCATTAAGAATAGAGAAAGTGTTAGATTAATAAAGAACCAGGAATTCCTAAGTAATTTGGATAATAGCAAATATAAACTAAGTATTGCTGATCGGAATAGCAAAAAACATTATAAGAGTGAATCTAGTATAGATTTGCATTACATTAAAGATGATTTAAATAATGTTTTAGCTAAATTCTTGTCAAAATGTATTTTGTATGGAATGCATTATGTAACAGTAGTAACTGGGAAAGGCAAAGGAATATTAAGAAACTCAGTAATACTATGGTTGAAACAAAATAGTCAATTTGTTAGTGAATATTTTGAAATAAAAGATTCAAGAAAAGAATGCGGAGCTTTAGGAATTCATTTAAGAACATTAAGTAAAATTAAAGCAAAAAAGTAATTATTAATCTATCGAGAATTAATACTTTAAAATAAGTTTAATTTTAAAAGTTCATGATAATTATGTAATTACTGAAAGTTATTTGTAGTTTAAGTAATATACACTCTACAAATTATGAAACCTACTTATATTATATCTGATAATATTACAAATTATCTATTATTTTTTTTGATCTCACACTTTATAATGCAGTTCAAATTAATATTTCAAGTATTCTAAATCTCTTCTGTTGTCATAGTAATATATTTCTACTGCTTTCAGTTGTTTTATTAATTATCTTATAATATTTGAAATAATTTTATTAATCCTAAACTATATCTATCAATATTTTAATATATTTATATAAATTCAATACTGTGCGGTGAATTCTATTTTAAAGTTTGCATTGCGCTCATTTTTAACAAATATCAGTTTGTTTGTTATATTATTGAAATAACTATGTATTACATTACAATTATTTACATTAAAGAGTTATTAATAATTTGATTTACATTTTATTTACTTTTTTAATTGTAATATCAATGATATGCTACTGAATATT
>CAMJRB010000033.1 GCA_946408175.1 uncultured Holosporaceae bacterium | reverse complement strand
CAGATATACAATGCAATATATAAAATAATTTTGGAATCTTAATATTAATTAGATAGATATCTATATAAAACTATAATTAATAATAATAATTTATTATTAATAATAATATATTAGAAATAATTACATGAATACTCTAAACCTAGAGTACATTAATGATTCTAATATTTATTTATATAAATTAATATGTTTTAAATAAAAATATGAGAGTATTTTTACATAAAGATATAAACATAGTAAAGTATTATGAAATGTAATTTATTGTTGTATTATATATTTACTATTCCAATTTTGTGCAGTAATTTATTGGCTGATGGCACTGCTATAGATGAAATTGCTCCTTTAAAAGCGAAATATAATGAATTAGTGGCAAAAATACAGAAACTTCAGAATCAACAAGATAATAGTGATATTAAACTAAAAAGTATAGAAGAATCACAAGAGAAAACCAATAATACAGTAAGTAATATACAAAAACAAAATAAAAACTTGAATAATGAAATTAAAAATACTCAATCTAGTATTAATGATATAAAAAATAAAGTTGAAGAAAATAGCAATATAAAAGAAATAATTGATAAACAAGCTAATAGTTTAAAAGAAATTAATAATAAAATTACTCAACAAAATAATAATATAAAAAATCAAGAAGCCAACATCAATAAAATGAAAGAAAAAACTGATAATATAGAAAATATTAATTCTCAAGTTAATCAATTAATTGATAATATAAATCAAATTCAAGAAAATAATAATGATGGTAAGAAAAATCAAGTATTATCAAAACAAATTGAAGAACTTACAAGTAAATTGGATAATGTTAAAGATAAAGTTGAAGAGATGAATAAAACTGATGTACAAATAAAAGAAGATATTGCTAAGTCACAGAAATCAATAGAACAATTATCAAAAGAGATAACTACAATGTCTAATAATAATCTACAAGAAAATAACAATCAATCAATTACATCCAGCAATCAAGATAATAATATAAGCAGTAGTAATATTATTGATAATAACGCAAATACTATACAAGATAATAAAACAGTTTCAAATGGTACTAATGATCCAAATGAATCCAATAAAAAAGAAGTAAAAGAATCAAATAATAATAGTATATTTTCAAAAGGATTAAATTTTATTAAGGCAGCAGTGAATAGTAGTGTTGGACAAGAATTGATGAGTAAAGGCAAAGAAACATTAACAGAAAAGTTACAAGAAGGAAGCAATAAATTAACAACAAATTTTGTCAATAAAGTGCCATTTATTCCAGATGGTTCAAAGAAGGATATAATAGATAATGCTAATTCATTAACTAAACAGGCAACTAATAGTTTACTTGAGAAAATACCAAGTGAAAGTAAAGATACTAAAACTGATGATTCTAAACAAGTAATTAATAATTCCTCTGAAATAACTGACTATGAAATAATTGATAATAAAGATATAGAAAATAAACAAACTGAAACAATTAATAACAGTGTACAAAATACACAAACTATAGTTCAAGAAAATACAAATATAACGGATAATAATAAATTACAATCTGAACACAATGCAAGCAATGCACAAGTAATACAACAAGTAGTATCAGTTGATAATAATGGCACTACAAATCAACCAATTAATTTAGCATCAATTTCTCCAAATATTGCACAACAAATTGATACTAATAACAAAGTAGAACAACAGAATAATAATAATATGAAACAAATAAATGATACGGCACTAATAAATAGTATACAAGAACAAAAAGTTAATGAAGCTAGTAATACTGTGTCTCATAATACTATAAATCAATCCCAACAAAATAATAATACTAGTATTAGTAATAATCCACAACAATTTATTAACTCAAATTTTCAGCAATTATCAAATAGTGTACCAATTAAGTCGTTAATAAATGGAGTAGTACAACAACAATTGCCAATGATACAAGGTAATTATGTTGCGCCACATCCTATTCCTGTTAGTAATCTTCCACAAGCTGCAGTTGGTACACAAACAATTCAAGGAATACCAGTAGTAGCTAATGCTATGAATAAATTAAACAATCTAACAAATTTTATTCCCGCACCTCAAGTAGTATCGCAACATAATATTCAACAAAATCCCAATATTCTAGAATCTACAACAAATAATCAACATATTAATAATAATGAACAACCAATAAAAGTACAAGGTTGTGGTGCAACTAAGTATGTTACTAAAGAACAAGCTTTAGAATATTTAACAAGTGGAAGTGCTGAACTATATTTAAATAATTGTAGTATAAATAGATAGTAACATTGTATATTATATTTTACTATATGTAAAATATTAGGTATTTACTTATAAATTGTTTGGTAATATTTACCTTTGAATATGTTGTAGTCTAAATAGACAATAGAATTATATAGTACATTTTGCTATATGTCAATTATTAATTATTGACATAGACATTGTTTTGCAATATTGCTCTTTCAATGTGTTGAAGTATAAATAAATAGTAATATTGTATTTTAATATATTTAAAATATTAGGTATTGACTTATACATTTTTTGGTAATGTTTATCTTTGAATATATTGTAGTATAAATAAATAGTAATGTTATATAATGTTATTAATTTTGGTGCATGTAAAATATTAGATACTGACATGTATATTTAGTTTGTACTGGTAATATTTATTGAAAAATGAATTATTTATTTTTAATAAACCTTGTGAGATAATTGATGCCTGATATTATAGCTATGATAGATGATATCCATAGTAATATTTCTCCGAGTATTATACCTTCATTTAATGATATTACATTAAATAATAATATTACTGATATAGACAACATTTGAGTAGCTGTTTTACATTTGGCTATGTATGATGTCTTAAAATTTCTACCGCTTATTGAGACTATATTTCTCAAACTAGTTACTATCAAGTCTCTGCATATTGTTATAGCTGCTGGTATTAGTGTCCATTTGGAGACAATATTGAAGCATAGTATACATAATATTGAAATGAAAACAAATATTTTATCTGCCATTGGGTCTAGTATTTTTCCTAATTCTGTAGTTTGATTATATGATCTAGCTATGTATCCATCCAAATAATCAGTCAAGCAACATATTATAAATATAAATAATGATAGAAGTAACCCTAATTTTGTCTGTAAATAAAATCCTAATATAAAAAATGGCAGTAATAATATTCTCGATATTGTTAATAAATTTGGTATATTAAATATTTTGTTGTATTTGCTCATAAGATAGTATATAAAATTGCAATAATTTAATGTATTATCGTAAAATAATATATATAAATTTAGTATAACATAATACCAATGAAATCCAATAATTATGAATGTTATGTGTATTTTTTATACAACAAATTAAATTATTAATAATGTTTAGTTAATTTTATCCTAATTTGGTTTTAATATATTACAAAATAATAAATTATTATTAATAAGTACTAAGAATAATTGTTAAATAATTAAAAAGCCTTTAATCTAATAGTTATGTATATATGAAAATTTTATATAAAATAAGAATTATATAATACCGCATTGGTGTACACATGAAAAATATATTAATAAAAAGTCTTTTAGTGTTATCTGTAGTATGTTGCAGTAATTTATATGCTAATTCAGTGGCTCAAATAAAACCTAATCAAACATTAGTAAAACAAGATAATAAGAAGCCTAATAAAAATAGAGGAAAAGTATTATATGAAAAATACAAAAAAGCCCAGGCAGAAGCCAAAGGCGTTCACAAAGAAGATTATACAGAGGAAAAAACACCTGCACCGAAATTTGATAAAGCCAAAATAGAAAAAGATAAAAATAAACCAATACCTGATACTTTGAATTTTAAAATATCAGGGTACGCTACTTTCTGTGGAGCAGCTGTTAATAGTGATAATAAATATTATGATGGAGAAAAAGCTCCTGATTTTGTAAAAACTAATCAGAAATCAGATACTAAAACAACAATGGATAAAGAAGGATTAGATCTAATAGCTGGAGAAGCAGCAATAAGGTTTAAAGCTGATGGTGCATGGAATAGTTATACAAAATATGGAGCACTATTAGAAATACAAGCAGAAATGGGGGATATAGATATTGATAAAGCATTTGGTTGGATAGAAAGTGATATCTTCGGTAATATTAGTATTGGTAATTTTAAAGGACCTGATAATGACTTTGTATTTAGTGGACAACAGTTATTATTAGCTAATTTCGGTATAGATGGAATAGTTACTTCACAAATAGACTATCCAACTGGTTGCTTAACTCCTCGTTTTCCTATAGGAATTGCTGCTAAATCTACAAAGATAGCTTACTATACTCCATTATGGAATGGTTTACAATTGGGCCTTTCATATACTCCAGATACTAAGCATGTTGGACATGATAAAAGAAATAGAAATATAGGCAATAAAAGTAGTGGTAATAATAACTTATATATAAAAGGTGAAGGAGAAAGTGAAAAGCCATGTGGATTACATAATATAGCGTTAGGTATAAAGTATGATAATGACTTTGGTAATGGCTTTAAATTAAGAGCTGGAATTGTATATATTACTGAAAAAACTCAAGATATTACTACTAATGTATATTATGGAGATATAACAGCTGATTCCAAACCAGAATTAAAAACAATAAAACTAAATGATGTGAAATCTTGGATATTAAGTTTAGAGTTAAGTTATAAAAATTTCTCAATAGCTGGAGGATGGTATACTTCTGGTAAATCAAGATTACCAAAAGCTAGTGAATTTACTAAAGATGGTAAGACAGTAACTATACCGGCATTTATGGTGGATAAAAACGGTGACGCTGGACACGCTTGGAATATAGGAGCTAAGTGGAGAGCAACTGATAGATTAGAATTTACTGGAGTATATCATAATGTATCTCGTAAACTAAATAAAACTGATAATGCAATAGCCCATGCATTTACATTCGCTATAGATTATAAATTAAGTGATCACTTCTCATTATTCGGAGAAGCAGATTGGATAAAGGGTAAATCATCACCTTTCTCTTGTGCATTATATAACTTAAATCACAAAGAAGGTGGGAAAGATGCATTATTGCAAGTTAAGTCTGTTGTAGTCTCAGGTGGTCTGACTGTTAAATTTTAATAATATTCTTTAATAAAAGGTTTTTACTAGTATTTAATACACTGTAGGAGCCTTTATTTTTGCTCTATAGAATTATATTTATTAAAAGTATCTGCAGTTATTAATTTAAATAGCATTATTTATAGTTCTATCTATGTAAATTAATTATAAAGTATTGCTGTTTATTCGTGCAGTATATTGCATTTATTTGTATTTATTGTTAACAATTTATTGAATTGCACAATAGTTTATATCATTTTATATTAATATAAAATGATTTAGTAACAATCATTGATAATAGATTATATTTTATGCTATACATATAAATATTACATATGGATTTATAAACGATATATTATAGTATATTTACAAAATAAAAAACAAAATATAAAATAATTGTTTAATAACTCTAATTTGCATTAAATATAATGGATTAATTATTGCGTAAGGTTTATATTTCCTCTAAAACAATGTATATTATTAACATATAGTTTATAATTTATATAAATTATGATAGATTTACTATTTAATAGATTCGTTGAATACTTACAGTTATTACCTAATATATTAGTATCCTTAATTAATTATATTTTCTGTATATCCATAATATTCATTATTAATAAACATTTTAAGTACGTAGGCTTATGCTGTTATTTAGTATTGAGTGGAATTATAGCTAATATCCAAGTATTATATCCTGTAAAATATGATATTTTGTCATTAACTACTTTGTTAGGTACTTTTGTATTTTCTACTAACTTTTTAGTTACAGATATTATCAATAATCAATATGGAAAAGAAAATGCAATGAAATCAATATATTTTACTTTGACATTTGAAATATTTTTCTTAGTAAATATGTTATTGACTATGGGACACACCAGTGTATCCCAAAATGAGCTAATAGAATTAGGAATGCAAGATAATATAAATTCCATTAAGACTATATTTTTACCAATTCCTAGAATATTAATATCTTCTTATATATCTTACTTCATTTCTCAAGCGGCTGAAGTATTTTTATTAAAAAGAACTAATAATAATCTTATAAAACATAATATAGCATTATTTATATCCTCTATATTACTCGATAATTTAGTATTTACATTTTTTGCTTTCTATCTATTATCTCCTCAACATACTCCTTGGTATGAAATATTTCAAATAATAACATCATCAATTGGTATTAGAATAATATGTAACTTTTTAAATACAGTATCATATAAATTAATATGTAAATATAAATAAAATACTATATAAATTTAACATTCCATACGTAAAATAACTAGAGTATTTTCAAAATATATAATCTAATATTAATATATTATTTTTTTTCCTTGCCACACAATTTTGTTTGCATATTCTGTACAAAAGAATTTATTTTGTCCATAATCTCTTTATTATACTTAAAATCATTATTAAGAATATACATATCTTTTATTAAACAGTCTTTGCTTTGTTGATTGATAATATTGTACATGTTCCATAAGTTTAATTTATAATATATACGTTTATAATCATCTACTGTAGTTGTGTTTTGTAATTTATTCTGTAGGGCACAAAATTTTTTATACCAGACGTTTAATGCTGTTATTATAGAAACATCATCTTTTTTTACAAAATACCTGTATGCAGTATTTATGAAGTCATGTTTTGGAACCTTTTTTAACAATGTTAGTTCCTCGTATAACTGCTTAACTGTATCTATTAGTTTATTGTATAGCTGCTGGTATTGCTGTGATGACCAATCATTACAATCACGTAATCTATCATAGAGTGCATCAATTTTATAATAATATTCTTCTAAATAGCGATGCATATGTATTATATTGTGTAAATAATCTATTAAGTTCTTACTAATAATAAGTATCTTTTGAAATATTGCAGCAATATTGGACTGATTAATTTGTTTGTTGGCATTAATAATGTTGTTTGTAGTACTTATTACTAAGTCTTTATATTCTATTTCTTTTTTGTCTTTAATTTCTGATAATATATATTCATATATTTTATTTGGATCAAGATTAGAATTATTAGATTGATTAAGTTTATTCTGTAGCTTTATCACGTTTTCTTTTATAATGGTTAATCGTTTATCACTTGCTGTTATTTTTTCATTGTTTTCAATGCCTGAGAATATCTCTTTATGTATTTTATCTAGATCAATACAGTGTGCTAATTTATAACATTTGTTATTTAACTCAATTAATTTATCGTATGTCCTTCTTACTAATTCTTCACCGTTTATTCTTATGTTTTTTTCAATGCCTAATGTTTCAGATATTTCTTCATTTATTTTTTCTTCTGGTAATGCAAATTTCATATTATTTTTATCAAATTTAATATTATGTTTCTCAAAAATTTGTGTCAAGTCTTCAAATAATTTTTTATAATTATCCATTACAGCTTGTATTGCTTGTATTTTATTACTGATAGCGTTCTCTAATGTTTCATAGTCTCTTTTTAACGATTCATATTTACTACATGCCTCTTTAAGAGGAATCTCTTTGTTAGCTACTGACTCTTCTAAAGGAGATGAAATATCTAGAGTTCTTTTAGACAAATCATTCATGCTAGCACTATCATTACAATTATGCCTTTTCTCCATGCATTGTGCAGTACTGTTGTATATTAGAAATGTTGTAAGTTGTAATAATAGAATTTTTAATAAATTGTTCATAATTTATTAATCCTAAATAAACCCATCAATTAAATTATATAATAATTTCACTCGAATTACAATTTATATACTGTATGGTTATTATGATAAAATATGCAAATATAGTATAGCATAAAATAGTATATAAGAATTAATAATATCCAATATCTATTAGAACTTACTTCAATCTTATATACTATGTATTAATAATACATGATATTAATGTTTTATATTCGTTGGTAGTAGATCTATGAACTTTTGCATGTTATTAACACTATCTTGATTACTACTCTTAATAAAGTCAGATATATCTATCTTATTGTTCCAAATATTTACTAGATTATTAACAATATTTGCCATATGTGATAATATTATTGAATTTATTTTATTCTTTATATACTTATATTTCAGAACACTTATTTCAACTGCTGTTTTGTGCAAAATACTTATTTGTTCTTTTGTAGCCTTTAAAAAATCATATAGTGATACTTTTGCTAATTTTTTATAGCCTAACAATCGTGATGCACGTTGATCGATTTGTATTTGCGGCATTTTGTATTTATTATCATTTGGATGCTTGTCATGATATTCTATTTCTGCAAACTGTAAATTATTTACTGAATTAATTAAACTTTGCAATAACTCTAGTGTCCTTTCAAATGCAATCTGTATTTCTCTATCTTTGTTAGTTTCTGTTATGTCTTCTTCAATACTTTGATTTTGTGAATCTAAATAGAATGTACCATTATTTACCTTACTTGATGAATTAAAAATTTGCTCAAGCTTTTTTCTGTCTTCATCGCATTTATAGTGATAAGAAACATTCTTATCCATACAGTGTGATGTATTTTGGTATGTAATTAATGATATAAGGGATATTATTAATGATTTAACCACATTATTCATAGTTGACTGCAATAAAAACTAAACCTCTTTATTTTAAATAAGTATCATATTTTAATTATGAATGCAAGTAATTAGAAGAAAAATATGATAGTATATAATATATAGAAGTATATATTTAGTATATATATGATTCCATTTAAATATTACATACAGATTTATAAACGATATATTACAGTATATTTACAAAATAAAAAACAAAATATAAAAGAATGGTTTAATAAATCTAAAGAAGATAAGTATAAATATTTCAATCCAGATAAGTCGAAAGAAAGACTAGATAGTTCTGGTAGTAATATTACTGAGGCTATTTTTGGAAATGAAATAAGAGGTGGTTCTATCGACATGAGAGACAAAATATACTGTGAAGATATTAATAGATCATTGCATTTTAATAAATGCAAATTAAAAATAATTAATAATACTTTACAATCTATATTTAATAAACCATTTAAGACATTTTCACTTAGGAAAGATATCAATAAAAATCTTGAAGAATTATCATTAGAAATTAATAATTCAGCAAATAAATATTTGTTATATTCTCTATTATTAGTCCCAATAGTATTTATTATTATAATGCTATTTAGTGGAGAATCAGTTATTACTTACGATTGGGCAAAGGAAACTAGTAATACAGTAGTTAATCCTCCTTCTCCAGATAATAAAAACTTCGATGTTATATTATTTTGGAGTATTGTAGTAATAATAGGAATATATTTAGCAATTACTTTAATATTATCAATATTATTTAATATAGTAATGTTTATTTGCTTATGGAAATTTGTTAATAAAAATGCGAAGTTAAATATATTTTTCTAAGCATGCTATAATATATTATATACGTAAATACTATTAATTACAAAATGATTCCATTTAAATACTACTTTTTTATTTACTTTAGATACTTGAAACTGTCAATAGAATATAAAATTAGAAGTATTAGAAAATGGATTGCAAAACCTAGATATGAAAGATATAGATATTTTAATCCTGAAAACGAAAAATATATAATAGATAGTCCTTTAATGTCAGTATTATCAATAGCTACTGACAATATAGATAAAATATATTGCAAGGATGTTAATAGACAAATGTTTTATACTAGGGAAAGAACTAAAATAATACAAAATGCATTACAATCAATATTCAGTGAACCTTTTGGTAAATTTAAAGTAACTAAAAAATCAAGAAAAAGTATAGAAGATTTAGCAGTAAATATTAGTTATATTAGCAAAACTGTTACTTTGTGGTTCTTCTTAGCATTACCTTTAATGTTAGTTGTTTTAATATTATTTAATCTTGATTATATGATAATGGAGCCTCAAATAATGAGTCCTGTTTCTCCTCCTAAAGATGCTGATGCTCATTTATGTGTAAGAATAGTTTTCTTTATTACTATGGTAGTAATATTTATTTATTTAATAATTGCTTTAATATTATCTATACTATATACATTAATATTATTTATTTGTATTTGGATATTTATGAGTAAAAACGCTCAAATAATAATTAGGAGAAGTATACCTTAATTACTAAAATATAATATATACTATAACAAAATATTAAGAATATTATCTAAGTTTATAATTTATCCAATATAAAATAAGCCCATACATTACATGCTAACTTGACTTATATTACACCTCTTAGTAAAATTAACTTATAAGTAGCTTTTTACTATCAATTTCAATATGGATAATAAAGAAATTTATGAGAAGGTAAAAGAAATAATAATTAAAAACTTAAAAATAGATGAATCTAAAGTTATTGAAACAGCTAGTTTTAAAGATGACTTAAAAATGGATAGTCTAGAACAAGCAGAATTGATAATGGATTTAGAAAAGGCTTTTGATTGTAATATAGATGAAGCATCTGCTGAAAAAATAAAAACTGTTGCTGATGCTGTTTCTTATTTAGAATCAATACAGAAATAAAAAAGTGAAAAAGCGTAGAGTAGTAGTGACAGGAATGGGAATTGTTTCCCCTCTTGGCTGTAGTATTGATGATGTATGGGATTCATTAATACAAGGAGTAAGTGGTATAAGCAAAATAACTACTTTTGATACTAATGACTTGCCAGTAACAATAGCTGGACTTGTAAAGGATTTTAATCCTGATGATTATTTAGAACCTAAAGAACAAAGAAAAGTAGATAATTTTATATTATATGCACTGGCAGCTGCTACTGATGCTTATAATAATGCTAAGACAGATAAACAACTAGATAATATTGCAGTAATAATAGGTAGTGGTATTGGAGGGCTGCAGAGGCTTTACGATACCTCCGTGGGATTATATACTGAAGGTCCACGAAGAGGAGTAAGTCCTTTCTTTATACCTTCAGTAATAGGGAATATGGCAAGTGGATTAGTAGCTATTAAGTTAGGATTAACAGGAGATAATTACTGTATAACTTCAGCTTGTGCTTCCAGTACTCATGCTATAGGAGAAACTTTTCATAAAATAAGAGATGGTTATTGTGACTGTGCCATAACTGGAGGAGCTGAGGATGTTGTTTGCAAATTAGGAATAGCTGGATTTGCAGCATCTAAGGCTTTATCAACTAGTTATAATGATAATCCAAGTAAGGCTTCTAGACCTTGGGATAAATATAGAGATGGGTTTGTGATGGGGCAAGGAGCTGGTATATTAGTACTAGAAACTTATGAATCAGCAATAGCTAGGGGTACTCAAATATATGGAGAAATAGTAGGATACGGAGCTTCTTGCGACGCTTATCATATGACTTCTCCAGATCCAAGCGCTAAAGGAGCTGTCGATAGTATGAAGAAAGCCTTGGCAGATGCTAGTATAACGCCTGACTGTATACATTATATTAATGCTCACGGTACATCTACTAAACTAGGTGACAAAATGGAACTGGATGCTATAAGAGAAGTATTCGGAAGTGAAAATATTAAAAAATTAAATATATCATCTACTAAATCATGTACTGGTCACTTATTGGGAGCTGCTGGGGCCATTGAAACAATCTTTAGTCTAAAATCATTACAAACACAAATAGTACCTCCAACTATTAATTTAGATACTATAGATGAAGGATTTGAAGACTTTAATTTAACTCCAAATATTGCTCAAACTAGAAACATAGAATATGTAATGAGTAATTCATTTGGTTTTGGTGGTACTAATGGAACATTAATATTTAAGAATAGTAAATTAATATAATGCTATATTATTATGGCATTTTTAATACAAAAATATACTATAACTGTTTCACAGAAATTTAATAAGTTATTTTGCTTTTATACGTTGTGTTACAAAAATATGTTTTATTATAATATATAATAGAGCATAGGTTGATTCTATACTCTAGTGTTTTTTTTGGTTTAATTTTGTTTGTATGAGCCTCTAAACTACCTGTTTTTTTCATCTAAAATTGCAAAACATAAATGTTTTAAACAATTTCTTGTATGTAGTTCTTACTAAGTTTGTCACTTCCCGACTTAAATGTTCATCTTTAGTGTTTGCATACCATTTATAGAAGAACCGATTATCAATCTGTGTAAGATGGTT
>CAMJRB010000032.1 GCA_946408175.1 uncultured Holosporaceae bacterium | reverse complement strand
AACTACTTATAAGTTATTTAATAATAAACCATAATAAAACTAATATAAAAATATTATAAAGCAACAATACTACTTAGGAATAAAATTTAAATTCTATTAGGAGATACTACAGTTTTAGACCAATAAGTAATGCAATTAGTAATATTTTGTTTAAATTGAGAGAAATCAAAAGATTTACAGATGTAACCACAAGATCCATATCTATAAGCTTGTTCCATTAGATTTGCATCAACATTACTTGTAAGCATTATTATTGGAATATTATTCAGTATTTGATTCTTTTTTATGTCTTTTAATATCGCAATACCATTCTTATCTGGCAAATAAATATCTAAAAATATTAAATCAGGTCTGGGAAAATCAGGACATAAGGTTTTATATTTTAATAATTGCATTAACTGATTATTATCATGCACACATAATATATTAACAAATTCTATATCTTGTAAAGCTTTTCTTGTAATTGCTTCGTCTCCAGGATTGTCTTCAACTATTAAAATATTAAAATGATTTTTATATTTATTTGCAGCATTTTTTACTTGAACTTCTGTATTATATACTGTTAATTCTTTAAAAAATGATTCAATAGGACATTTATAAGTAGTAGCTAATTTGAATAATATATATGCAGAAATTTTACTACCAGCACTCTCATATTTTTGAACTTGTTGATAAGAAATTCCCGTTTTTTTCGAAACATCCATTAAAGTCATATTACAACGCAACCGTCTATCCTTCAATTGCTTACCAATATAATTATCAAAAAATTTACTATTATTAATAGTATTCATAAAGCCTCCAATTATAAAGATTTGAAAATTAATTCATAAGAACACTCTTTATTATTATTTAAAAATTTAATACTACCATTATTCTTTTCTATTAATTCCTTAACTATAGGTAAACCACAACTAGATACTTCTTTATTATTTAAAGTTCTTACAATTTCATTTATAGTGTCATTATTTAATTGTTCTCCATTATCTTTAAATAATAAAACTATATTATTATTTAATTTTTTAATAAAAGAAATTGTAATTACTAGTTCATTACAGTTAGCATATTTTATTGAATTTTCTATTAGATTTTTAAATATTCTAAAAAGATCAATAGCATTGCAGTTTAATAATGGCAAGTCATCTTGAGTTTCAACAGTACATTTTCTTTTAATCATTTGATTAGATAGTAAACAAATTATTTTATTAATAATGGAATTTAAAGTATGTGGTTTTTGCTTAGAATTTTCGTTGTAATTTAATATAGAATTATTAAAATCATCTAAAATACTTAAACAATTTATAGCATTATTTATATAATATAACAGATCATTATTATTAGCTTGCAAGCTATTTGGATTTAATAAATCCATCTTAATAATTTGTAAAAAACTTGAAATATTACGCAATGGTTCTCTCATATCATGATGGTATTTTCTTAAGAAATCATTTCTCAATTTATTTTTCAATTCATGGTTGTATGTTTTTTTCAATTCTTTATTATTATTACTATTAATTTTCATTAATCCTCCATTGCTTGCAATATATTTTGGTATGGGCTTGATTTTTCCAATTAGTTTGACTAAATCTTGCTACTTTGTTTAAATTATTGTTAATATTTTCCATTTATCCACTCTAAAATAATACAACTGATTACTTGTGAAAATTAGTTGTAATACCTTCTGTATTTCTAATACTACGCGAAAAATTTTTAATTGTCAAGAGAATAAAAGTTTAATTTAATACTTTTTAGTAAAAAAATATTAATTTTTTATGTAATAAACTAAGAATTTCTTGATTTATTATAAAAAAACTACTATTAATAATAATCTATCAGTATTAAATATACGCGTTAACAAACGTACAAATAAATTTTTATATGAAATTATAATAAAAAAATTAATGTTCAATCGTACATATTTATATGTATTATCATGACATTGTTTTAACATTTGTACAAATGTGTAAATATAATAGTGTATTACCAATTGATTGTAATAGTTATGCTGTAAAAAATGTTTCCACTATTTAGAGTATAATAAAAAATCCTATAAATTATTCTTGGAAGATTATTTAGGTACTATATATAAATTTGTCTTCCATATACGTGATAGATTATACTCATATTATAATAAATAATAATTTACTACAGATTTTGTTAATACCCAAACGCAAATAAAAGAACAATAGGAATTTTTTAATATTAATACTAATAAATATAAGTTAACTTTATAATTGAACAGTCTAATTTAAAAATTAATTTCAACAAATTTAAACAGAATAATGTAATACCATTTGTATTACATATGATTTGCAACAAAAATGAAATCCTAATAAATATTAGTGAAATAATTCAATCTGATATACAAATTAATGTGATGTGTTTACTGTAATATATTGCCAATCAAATTATATCATAATATAATTAATGTAATTAACAATAAATTAAATATACAGAAGACCAACAAGATATATATTGATAATTAGCTGTTTGGTTAAATACCAATATGTCAAATATTTATCTTTATATTTTGGTTAATTATGAAAATAAAATATGAACAATGTTGCTAAATAATGCCATACATTATTATAAATAATAAGAGAAAGAGATTGATTCTTATAGTAGTAATTAATTATAAATTTAGTAGTGATTAATTATAAATTAAGACACTGATCTTTTATTAAACGGGATATTGTATTTATTTCTCAGTTATGGTATCATTTTAATTAGGAACAATGGTGTTCTATTTTTTATAGGTACAATAATGAATATAAAACATATGAATTTATTACTAGCCATTACCGTTGGAATTATGATCAGTAATGGTAACGATGTTTTAGCTATGCAGAAATATTCTTCACATATCACCAGTAAAACGAATCTGAGTCCTACATCCTCCTTATTACCACAGAAGAATAATTTAGATAACAGTATGGTGAAACGTGAAAATAATGTTCCGTTTTCTGGAACACAAATCAATCAAATGAACTATAATGATGGAGATATATTAGAAGATTTACGTCATTATGGAGAGGATTTAAGTGAGAGCGAGAATGATGAAAATAATGCGGACAACAACTTGAAAACAAACAACATTGTTATGGACTTTAGCAATATCATGCCACAAGGTAATAATAATCATAATAATAATCGTAAGGATGATATTTTTGATTACTTTAACAATAACAAGCCACAAGATAATGATAATAAAAATAACCAAGATGTGGAATTGCAACGTGAACCTGAGAAAAACTTGGATACAACTCAGGACATCTTTGATAAAATACAAGATTTAAGTATAGATGGAAAAGCTGGTAATAATGAGTCAGTTAATAGTTTGTACAATAATACAGTGATGAATATTAAGAATAATCAATTTCCAGGTTTGCAAAGTCAAGCGACGCACATGCAGGGTAATAACATGTTAAGAAATGGTAGTAATAATTTTACACTTCTTACTAACAACAACACCTTAAATGCCAATAATCTTACAGGTAAAGATGCAATTAATAACTTTATAGCAAACAAGGATCAATTTAGTAATAACAACACAGTACAACAACAATTACAGTCTGATGATGATGTTATAAAAATGACGGTGGGAAATGTATTATTGAATATGTTTAATAGACATAGTCTTGTACGTGCGTGGGAGAGGGATATTGAAAATTTTAAAAAACAATATCCGAACATATTCGGTGTGCTGCATGAGTTTTTCAACACGGTTTCACTCATACAAGATGAAGTTATTAATACTGTTAAAGCTAGTCACGTGGCAAAATCTGCTGACATTGAGTACCAAATGTACAAGAAAAATTCACAGTTAAGCTTTGTATCTTATTTAATAAAGCAACAGAAGGAATTATCGTCAGCTGATGAGGCATTACTAAAAGGAATCCTACTGAATTGGTACGAGGCACGACAGGCATATGATGACATTAAACAGAGTCTTAGTTGTGACTTTGAAATAATAGGAGAATTAGTGAAGCAAATGAAACTAGAAAGATACCCTATGCAGCAATCGAAGTTGACAAATTTTATAGACAAAAATATAAAGATCACAAAAGAAGAAAATATAAATATCACAAAAGAAGAAAATATAAATATCACAAAAGAAAAGCAAAAACTATCAAGCAGGTATTTTGTTGCGGATATGAAGCAGGCAAGAGGAGTAAATTTACAAATGGATAACATACTTACTGACATTGGCTTGTCCACACAGTACAAAGGTTACAACATTTCATTAAACAAAGCAAAGTTCACAAAGTTAGTTAGTGAGGATCCTATAGAAATACTAGCCCCTAGTATGACGAAACCGAAGGACTTCTTCGCGACTATCTTTAATAACTATACAGCAAATGCTTGGCAGGATATACAACAACTATGTAGCAATTTGATCGCTAAATTTCGAGAATCCTATGTAAAGTATATTCACGAGATATACAAGATATCAATACGACAATACACAGGTCAAATTTCTTCTAATTCCAATATATTGGGAAATATATTCGATCCAAACCAAACAGTCGCTGTAGCATTTGCAAAGGCTAACCAACCAAATACTAACAAAAACAACACTGGGTTACAACCTATTTTGGAAGAAGGTAATCCGAATAACATAATGGATAATGCTTTTTTTGCTCCACAACAAAATAATATGTTTAATAATCCTAATAATGATGGTAAAACTCCACCACCAGGGTTTGATAATAACTTATTCGGCAATACAACAAAACAATCCGACATACAGAACATAGTGACATCACCAATACTTCAGGATAATCAAAATAATATGATGCAACCTAATAATAATATTAATAATATACAACAATCAAATATACCACCACAAGCACCTCAATTAAAACAAACAGAACTTGATAAAGAATATTCATCGTTAAAACAACAACTAAAACAAAAGATCGCAGAGGCAGAGCAAATACAGAATAAAAATACCCAGGATTATAGGAATCTATCTCAGGAGATAATAAAGTTGAGAGCACGCTTTGATGAGATACGACCACTGGTGAAAGGTAATAAACCATCAAGTAATAACATACAGCAAAAAGCACTAGAGCTAAATCCATATCCTACATTTAGTGAGATAAACAAACCAACATTTAATAGTAACATACCGCAAAACCCACAACAGCAATCAGCACCTGCTTATTCACCATATCATTATCCATATAATGCACCACAACCATTTAATAGTAACATGCAGCCAAATACACAACAGCAAGCGTCTTATTATCCTCCATATAATCCTCAATATCCTCAACAATATAATGCACCACAACAACCATTTAATAGTAACATGCAGCCAAATACACAACAGCAAGCGTCTTATTATCCTCCATATAATCCTCAATATCCTCAACAATATAATGCACCACAACAACCATTTAATAGTAACATGCAGCCAAATACACAACAGCAGGCACAGCAATTAACACCAGAACAACGTTCTCAGATGCAAAACGAACATAACAGCTTGGCATTCCGATTGCAAGAAATAGTAGACAAAGCAAGACAATTGCAGCAAAATAGCCCTGAATTTGGCAAGCTAAAATCTGAGGCAGATGGTATAAACAGTCGAATGATTTATCTAGCAGGCTTGTTGGGGAATAACAAATAAATAAATACGATGCGACTAAATTCCCAATTAGATAAATGATTTTTAAAGGGTCACGATGATAAATATAAGTTAACTGAAAAAATAATAGTGCTATTGCAGTGAATTGCATTATTATAAGATGGGTATTAAGTACAAGAATCATTAGTTTCAATATAGATCTTCAGTATATTGAAGATCTATTTTTGTTTTAAATATGTATTTTCATATGTGATTACTCTTGTATTATATATTTACTGGTTTTTGTATTCCTGTAAGACATTACGGCGTGATATAATGTAGTTCGTTCTTGAGCGTTTTTATCTTTCTCAACTATCAATAATATGTTTTATGTGTCACTATTACTATTTACTCTTTTTATAATCAACGATATGATACTTTATGATACTTTTATTTTGCAGTACTTACTATTTTAACCAATAATCAACGAACTTTTATTCAGTCAATATTTCAATTCCACTTTCGTTCACTGCTATTGTATGTTCAAATTGAGCTGATAAACTTTTATCTACTGTTACTACTGTCCATTGGTCTTTTAATAATTTCGTTTTAAATTTACCTACATTTATCATTGGTTCTATTGTAAAAAACATTCCAGGTAATATTTGTTCTCCCCTACTACCAGTATTATAATGAGCTACAAATGGTTCTCCATGAAAATAATTTCCTATTCCATGCCCTCCGTAATCTCTAACTATTGAAAATCCAGTAGTGTCTATATATTTCTGTATAGCTTTTCCTATATCTCCGAAATATCTATATGGTTTTACTGCATCTATACCTGCATATAATGCTCTTTTAGTAACTTCTACTAATTTTTCTGCCAGTTTGGTACATTTTCCTATTTTAAACATTCTACTTGTATCTCCATACCAGCCATCTAATATTACAGTTACATCTATATTTAAAATATCTCCTGATTTTAATACATAATTACTTGGAATACCATGACATATAACATCATTTACTGAAGTGCAAATTGATTTGGGAAATCCTTTATAATTAAGAGGTGCGGGAATTGCTTTATTATCTATAATAAAATTATAGCATAGATCATTTAATTCAAGAGTTGTCATTCCTTCCTTAACATATTCTTCAATATAATCTAGTACTGCTTTTGCTAATTTACCAGCTTTTCGCATACCAATTAATGCTTGCTCATCATTAAATATTTTTATTTTAGTTTCCATTGTATCAAAAATTATATTATATCTTATATATAATTATATATAAAACGAAACTGTCAGTAAATTATATAAAAAATGTATAATGTAAATAATCAATAATTAATATAACAATATATTAATATAAAACAATATTTAAAATATTCTATTATTAATCATTTTAATTGAGATATCAATAATTCATGCGAATATTTTTCATGTTTGTAGTGTAATGTTAATTATTTGTTAATAATTATATTGCATCATATAACTAACATCTTCCATATATGTGAATATTATTGTGTTCAACAGAAAATATAAGGAATTCATAAGAGTATTCTTATATAAAAATGGATTAAACTGTATTCACATTAAAGAAGATGTTATTGTAGATAAGTATCAGTGTGACTTTGAAGATAAAAATAAGTTTTCAAATGGAAATACTTGCAAATTACCTATTGAATTAATAGTAAATCATAGATCAATGATTTGTAATTCACTGGTAACTAAAGAATTATCCAATAAAGAAGTAAATAATTTAGTACATAATACAATCGAAAAGAATACTGTCAGTAATAATCAGTTAAATACTATTTTTTACAGTGTTGTTAATGATAAAAAATCTAATAGTAAAATACTTTATACTTGTGAATGTGAGTTAAGTAAAGAAATGCTTAATGTAATCAAGTTGTTAAACAATAAATACAACGCATGTAGTTATATAAACAATTCCACTATTTCAACTACAGTTTTTCCAATATGGGTAACATATAATTTTATTAAAATGTATTACAATAATACATATGAATTTTCTACTAATGTTTTTGTTATTGAATATTTGGATTGTTGGAATATAATAGTGATTAATGACAATAAAATCATTTATAATAGAAGTGGATTATTAACCTCCTTTAAAAAAATCAATTCTGGTAATACAGATGCCAGAACTACTGAAATAAAACATACTGAATTAACTAATACATTACACCATATAAAAAATACTTATAACATTGACATAGACGATATTATCATTTATGAGTTCGGAGGAGAAACTATAGATTCATTAACTAAATACTATAAAGGTAATATGAAAATGATTTCAAATACTGATGATTCTGAAGGTAAAGTATCTTGTATAAATAATAATACTTTTATAAAAGTTGCATGTCTTTCATGTATTGCTATTAATTGTTCCTTTCTTTGTTATAATTTTTATAATATGCATAAGGTTCTTTTAAATAAAAATTCTTGTATAAATTATATAAATAATTGTAATAAAAATATTATTAATGACTTTAGTATATGGAATAAATTGCATAATATTTATTACTATTTAAAAGATATAAATTACAAAAAAGTATTGCATAATTATTTAAATGAAAATTACAATACAAATCACACTGATACTATAAATAGCTTGCATATGTATTTAGATAATAATAATGTTCTGTGCAATATAAATGTTTAAAACAAAATGATACAAAATATTTTGCATTTACTGGCAAATAATAAAACATTAATAAAATATTTAATAGTGATACTTATTTTTACTATAAGTAATATAGCACTAGATATTATCAATAATAATAATGAACTAGAATTATTAAAAATTAATAATAAGTACAACCAAATTAAAGAACTAAGTAATGACGAATTTGTATTAAAACATTTATTTAAAGAAGATAAAAACAATACTCAAAATTTTATAGAATATGTAAAAACTCACATACAAAATAATTATGGAAATATTACTAATATACAAAAAATTAATAGTCAAATTTTAGATAATATAAAAATTGAAACAATAGAATTTAATTTAAAATTCCCTCATGATAAATTTATTTTTGAATTATTAGAAGTAATCCAAAATTATAGTAATGGATTTGCTATAATACAAGACATTTATATACAAAAAGAAGAAAATTTTAATATAAATAGAAATAATTTAAGTACTAAAATATTATGCCAATTATATACAAAATAATTAAATATAATAGATTATTATATTATAATTGCATAAATACTAAATTTAGTAGTTTGTTCAAAAAAATAATAATTTACTAGTGTTATAGTAAATGTGCAACAGAATAATATAGTAATCTATTGTGAGCAAAATAATTACTTATAATAGAACACTGCATTAATATAGTTTAATACCTTATTTCTTGTAAGATATTAACAGACAATGATATATATTCACAAATAAATATTAAAATATAGAATGTAAAACTTTGCCGTTTTAAATAAGATATATCAATGTTTGAGATTAACAATAAAAAGACAATAATATTTTGGAGTAATTGCTATAACTTAAAAAGGTGATGTATAAGTTATTGGTTCTATATATTATATAGAAATTATTATGTTGTACAAAAAACAGTTAAACGCATATAAAATATTATTGAGGCATTTAATATATTTTTGCTTAAATAAAATTGAATAGTAATAAAAGATTAACAGTAATTATTTATAGAATTAGTAAAAATCATTGCATAAATATCTCAATTTATAGTTATATTTTGAAGAAGTTTGTAGTATCTATTATCGAAAATAATATCAGATTTTTCAGAAAACTACTATATATTACTTTGTATTGCATTGCATTTCAAAGTTATTTCACTTTTGAAGCAAATAGTCGTGCTAATGATAATATTACATCATATTTTTTCTCAAAAGAACAAGAAGATGCTATATTAGATAATTTAAATAAAATGAAAAACAATCACAAAATAAAAACTAAACAAAATAAAAATAAAATTGAGTATAAAGTAGGAGGAATATGTTACTTATCTCCTACCAATTGGACTATTTGGATTAACGGTAAATCCTATAATAAAATAGGTCAATATAAGGATTTTTCAATAGATGCAGTATCTTACGATGGTGCAACTATAACAACTTTAGACGGGAAAACTATTCATCTTACTGTTAAATGTGATGAATATTATCAAAATAACAAAGCAGAAACAACTGATCAAAATACTAAAAATGATGAACATAGTTTAACTGCCAATAATCAAGAACAAAATATAAATAATAAGCAAGAAGTACAAGAAAATAATAATGAATATATAAATACAAATTCTAAAAATAATGTACAAACCGAAAATCAAAATAATACTATAAATAAAACTCAAAATGTAAAAAAAATAGATATTATTAAAAATAATAATACTGAACAATCTAATAATGAATAATACAATATTGTTATATATATTTAGTTACTATATTTATTAAAGTTTTATTCAGAAGAAAATAGATATGTATATACTTTTTATTGGCAATGTTGGTACTAATGCAGTGATGAATAGGTTAAAAATTTATAATCTTTGGAACTTAATTTATTATAATTTACATACAAATTAATATATATTATTATTGATCATTTTTCTTAATTTATATATTTTGTTATTTATATATATTTCTCGATTACATTAATTTGTATTATTTGTAATACTTACTAAAAATTTTGCACAAGTTATATTTATTATTATTTAGATTTAAAATAACTATGTATTATTTAATAATTTCTTCCCATATTATATTTTTGTTTATTTCAAATTATTATACATTAATTAATTAAAATATTTTATTATTCTTATATATTTTTATAAAAAAATACTGTACTCAACTTATCCATATGTGTTGTTATATTGTAATAATCATTACAACATTTGTTTATTATAAACTATATATTATATATCTATTATTATTTATTTGTTAATATAACAATATTAATTAAAAATTCTACTAATTCTATATTGTTTCTAATTCATAATAATTTTTTATTAATATAAAAATATTTATTATTTTATTTTAATTTTTAATAAATACAATAGTTCTATCTATATTATTTAAATCTTTTTTTACTTCTAATATTTTTAAATTTGTATTTATTTTTTTTATAGCTTCCAATTGATTATATCCTATTTCTATAAATAATTTTCCATTATTTTTAAGATATTCATGAGCTACTGGCAATATTATATTATAAGCATCCATACCTTCAATGCCTGCAAATAGTGCTTCGTGTGGATCAAATAATACTTCTTTATCTAATTTATAATCATTAGCAATATAAGGAGGATTAGACACTATAGCATCATATTGTTTATGTATTGCTTTAAACCAATCACTTTTAATCAGCTTACATTTATTAATTACATTTAATGATTTTGCATTTAATTCAGCTATCTTTAAAGCTTCCTTACTAATATCCGCCAAATGCAGCTCTGCATTATTATAATATAATAATATAGATAATCCTATACAACCAGTTCCACATCCCAAATCAAGTATTTTTAAGTGTTCATTTTTGGTGGGAAAATATTTAAAAAACAAATCTACTATTAATTCAGTTTCCGGTCTAGGATCTAAAGTGTATTCGTTAGTATAAAACTTATTATTGTAGAAATATTTATAGCCAATAATTTTTGCTATTGGTTCACTATTACTACGTCTTGTTATGTATTCAATAAATTTACAATATTGTAAATAAGATAATTTTATTAATTCTGTGAAAAACAATTCAGTATATGTAATATTAACTATACTTTGTAGTAACAATAATCCTTCTCTTATAGTTACATTATATTCACTACATATTTTTTTGAATTCATTCTTACTAATATTTAGTATAGCTTTATTATTAATTGGCATTATTTACTTTATTAAATATTTTGTAAAATATAACCTATATTAATTTACTAATTAATCTTTAATTGTTTTAACTTTCTATATAATGCAGATCTTTCCATCTTAATAACCCTAGCTACTTTAGATACATTTCCCTCATGTTTTTTCAATTGATTGTTTAAATACACCTTTTCAAATACTTCTCTGGCTTCTTTCATGTTTAAAGAAGCAACCTGTGCTATCAATGGAACCTCAACTTTCCGATCTGCATTATTAGTTTTGAGTATGGTAGGAGGCAAATCATTTGCATATATTGTATTTCTACTCTGGTTTTTTACCACTATATTAGATAATATATAAGCTACAACATATTGCACTTCCAGCATATCTCCTGGCCACTTATATAGTGTTAAAATTTCTATAGCTTCTGATGATAATGTCAATTGTTCCAAATGATATATCTTTGAAACTTGATCTAAATAATGTTGGATTATATAAGGAATATCTTGCACTCTTTGACTCAATGGAAGCATAGTAATTGTATTAATACTTACTCTATAAAATAATTCCTTATTAAATGCATTATTATTTAATAGAGACTCAATATCATCAATTATACCTACTATAATTCTAGTGTTAAATGCTAATGCATTATTTTTACTGCCAACTCTATTGAATTTATTATTAATAAAAGTATTTAGTAATTTGGATTGTAAATCAAGTGGCATTAAGTCTATATTATCAATAAATAATGTACCGCCACTTGCTCTTTCAAATAATCCTCTAGTAACTTGTGCGCTCCCATTTATAAATATTTCAGATCCATATAAATCAATTTCTAACTGCTTAGGATTACATCGTAGACAATTAACTGCAAGAAACGGAGCTTGGTGTCTGGCAGAATTATCATGTATTTCTTTAGCTATATCTTCTTTATTAGCGCCTCTGGGAGCTATTATTGCACATCTTGTATTTACCTTAGCATATTGTACAATACTTTTTTTTATTTCTTTAATATTATTAGACTCACCTACTATGTGCTCAGTTACTTGAGCTTTTGATTTCAACTTCTCATTTTCACGTTTTAGTATTGCAGTTTCTAAAGCTTTTGCAATTGATACTAATAATCGGTCAGCGTCGAATGGTTTTTCAAGGAAATCATAAGCTCCATTTTTTATTGCTTCAACAGCAGTTGATATTGTACTATGACCACTCATCATTATTACTATTACGTCTGGGTATTTTTCTTTAATATATTGTAAAAGTCTTAAACCATCTCTATCACTTTCATTAATCCAAACATCAACAATAACTATGTGCGGTACCTTATCTTCTATTAATGCAATGGCATCTACATAGCAATTAGCACATCTTGTATTATATCCATCATCTGTGAGTATTCCTGAAACTATTTCACAAATATCATTTTCATCATCTACTACAACAATATTTACAAATCTATTATGTACTTGCACTTATTAATCTCCTATATAATATTTATTAATATAATACACATTATAATTTTTCAATAATTATTGTATCATAAAATGTATTTTTCACTATACTTTCACATTAGGTTATAAAGCAGTCTTAATATTAAATAAATATTTTTTAAAAAAGTATTGCTATTAGTTAATAACTAGTATATCATATATACATAATATGTACTGTACTAGTAATAGTACTATTATTCAATTTTATGAAGGAGTAAAAAAACATGTCAGCTTTGTGTAAAAGTATAGCAGTATTGTTAACTATAAATGCTTGTTTAATTAACAATAATATAATAGCAAGTAATTTGAAGAATATAAATAATAAAGATATAATAACCAATGATTTATTTTTTAATACAAATAATCAATCTGAAAGTACTAATAACAGTAATGAATTAAATATTAATGCTAAAGAATATATACCTTCTAAAAATAGATTATTAAATAATGCAACGAATAACAATAATATTTATAATCAATATAATACATTACATAGTGCTCATTTCATGTTTAATAGCAATTCGTGTTATAATAATCAAAATAATATAAATTACTACAACATTAATAATCACAACTTCAATTTAAACTCTTCTAACAATTACAATAATTTGAATAATTTTAATTATCATATAATAAATACAAATACACGATATATAAATAAT
>CAMJRB010000031.1 GCA_946408175.1 uncultured Holosporaceae bacterium | reverse complement strand
ATAAATATTACTGCAGTTCCCAATTGTAATTTCCAAGTTAATTATAATTTGTTTGATAATAAAGTAATTATAGATAAGGTCTCTGTTTATAATAATAAATTATATATAAAACCATTTGCAATACCTATATTTAATAGTGAAACTAAAGGTATATATTTAAATACTCAAAGTGGATTTATAGCAATTAATAATTTAAATATATATGACATAAAAAATAGTTTAATTAATTTAGAAATAAATAATATTAATTTATATGAAGTTCTAAAAGATGATAATTATAAGAATTCTTGTATTAATGGAAAAGTATTGATAAAAGTTAATGGTAATGAAATAAAATGCAATATAAGAGATTTAATAATAAAAAATGTAAAACTAAATGATATTAATATAGGTAATGTATATTTAAATGGTAATTATGAACAAACTGATATAGGTAAAAATATAAAATGTAATATAAATCAGTTAAATATAAAGAATTCGAAATTTAAAAATAATAGTATAAAAAACTTCGAACTTAGTGGCTCTATTAATAGTAACAATATAAAAGAAAATATAGCATGTAATATAAATAAACTAGTTATTAATAATGCTATTGTTCAAGATAATAGTGTAGATGATTTACATTTTATTGGGGACTTTAATAGTAGTAATTTTATAAAAGATATAAATTGTAATATAAAAAAGTTGAATATTAATAATCTCAAATTATTGAACAATACTGCAAAACACATACATCTTATCGGAACTTTCAATAGTAAAGATATTAAAAAAGATATAAATTGTAATATACAAGACTTAACAGTTAACAATATAAAAGTCAATAAATACAGTGCAGAGAATATACATATAATTGGCAATTATAGTAGCAATAATATAAATGAAGATCTAAACTGTAATATAAAAGCATTAGATGTTAATAATTTATTATTAAATAATAATAGTGTTGGAAAGTTACATCTAATTAGTAATTGTGAAAGTAATGATATAAAGCACAATATTAAATGTAAAGTAAACACATTATTAGCCAATAAAATAAAATTTAACAATAATATAGTCGATAGTGTATGTTTTAAGGGGCACTATAACAGTAGTAATTTTAAAAAGAATATAGATTGTAATATAAAGGAGTTAACAGTCAAGAATATAAAAATAGATAAAAATACTGCTGATAATATACAACTTATTGGTAGGTGTAATAGTACTGATTTTCGAAAAGATATACACTGTGATATAAAAAATTTAACTTTAAATAATATTAAAGTAAATGATAATAGTACAAGTGAATTAAAGCTCAGTGCTATATGTGATAGTAATGATATAAATCAATATATAGATTGCAATATAAATAATCTAACTTGTAATAAATTAAGATTAAAAGATATCAATATAGGAGATTTAACAATTATTGGAGAATATAAAAATAATAATATAAATTGTAAAGTAGATTTTATTAATTTACAACATAGGTTACTATGTAATGGACAATTAATATTGGGTAAAAATCCTAAATTAGATTTATTACTAAAATCAACTAATCCTTTGATATTAAATAATTTTAAATTAAATAATGATTTAACTATTAGTACTAATTGTCAATATAATACTAAACTATACCATTATAAAAATAATAATACTATAGATTTAAATATAAAAACTTCTAACAATATAGTTAAAGGCATTAGTTTAGGTAATATTTTATTAGATGGCCATTATAATAATGATATACTACAATGCAAATTAGAGCTCAACAAATGGAAACATATAATAAATTGTAATGGAAAATTAAAACTTGAACCAAAATTGTATTATAACTTAAATATAACTAATAACAGTCCTTTGGTTTTAAATAACTTAGAAGTAGTTAAACATTTACCAATTAATATTAATAGTAATTATAAATTTAATATAAACAATCATAATAGTAATGTGAATATAAATGGTAATTTACAACTAAATAATTGTTCAGTTTCGCAATATTTAAATAATGTTAATGCTAATATAAATCTTAATAATAATATATTAAATATTGATAATTTACAGGCTAACATACCAAGTTTCGTAAGAGGGAAATTGTCAGTCAATGGAACAATTAATCTGGATCCTAAAAATAATATTAATACTAACTGTAATATAAAATTAATAAATGGTGTAATAACAAACATGCCAGTAGTAAAAGGTACTGTAGATGCCAATTTAAATTTAACAGGAGATATAACTAAAAATCCATTATTAAAAGGCGATATTATTATTAGAAATCCTAAGGCTGATTTAACTGCAATATTAAGTGGAGCAATGCTTTCTACTCAAATAATTGAGAAGTTTGTTAATAAAAAACCTAAGAATAATAATAGTAATAAAGTATTATTATCTCCAATCAGTACTAATATTAATGTAAAAATAGATAAAATATTAGAAGCTAATGGTCCTGGACTAGAAACTACTTGGAAGGGAGGAGCCAGTGTTCAATGTACAAAAGGACAGCCAATAAATTGGAGTGCTAAATTAAATTTACTAAAAGGTAAATATACAATTGCCAATAAGAAATTAAAATTGACTTCGGGAGAATGTGTAGCAAATCCCAATATTAAAGGATTATTTACATTAATGCTAGCTGGTAAAAAGAAAAGTAATAATGATGTAGTAGAACTTAAATTTATCCAAAAACAAAATAATACTCAAATAGAATTCTTTTCTCAACCAATGAAAAGTAAACAAGATATACTAGCTTTGTTATTGTTCGATAAATATAGTTCAGAATTATCGTCAGCTGAATCTTATTCATTAGCAATGACTATACAAAGTTTAACATCTGGAAAAGGCAGTATATTTAGTAGGGTTCAAAATACATTAAAAATAGATTCAATAGAATTAAAAGATAATACTGATAAGTCAGGAAATGAATATAAAAGTATTAGTATAGGTAAAAAAATAGGTAAATATAATATTAATATAGAAAGAGGGAAAGATAATAATTCATTAAGAGGATCAATAGAAAGAAAACTCTCTAAGAATACTAAAGTTAGTGTAGGAGCTGCTAAAGATAGTGGAGTAGAAGCTAGATTAGTATGGTATAAAAGATATTAAGTATTTAATAGTTACTGTTTTATAAAGACATAATAATTTCTATTCTGTAGTAATATAAATGGAACCTTTATTACAGATAATACTATACACAAGATGCAATACATATTGCTTTTTATAGTCAGTTAGTTTAGTATATAATATATAGGTATTGTATAATGTCAGAAAAGAATGCAAATATTTATTAAAAGTCTATTATTATCAACAATAATATTTTGTTTTGTTAATAATAATATTCAAAGTATGAATAGTACTAGTAATAGTAATTTGAATCCCATTAATGTTATAAATGAAACAAATAGTAGTAATTTAATTACTAAATAATATTCCAAATAAACCAAAAACATTTTTGGTTAGTATAACAGATACTGATAAAGATTTCGCAATTAACCAAGAGGAAATTAGTGATAGTACAAATGCGCGTACAATACAAGAAATGTGTAGTAACTATCCACACTACAAAGCACAATATAATCTTTTGATCAAAAATATAAAGAAATTATTCAAAATATTTGATATACACGCTTCCAATATGATGATACTAATTAGTAAATTGGTTGAAACACGCATAACACAACTAAAAGATCAATATTTTGACAAAAATATTACACCTGATAATAAATTAGCTGAGTTATTAGATTATAAAGATACAAATAATATTAAATTAACTAAATTATTATTAGATATTAAAGGTAAATTAAATGCTTTATATAAAAATATTGTATCTGATAACTCTATAAAAAATAGTACCAAAATCACTGAGAAATACAAGAGCACAGCTAAGGTGCAGTCTGACAACAAATCATATGATGGACCAATTAATGACATGGATTATACTGAAGAGCGTAATAATATCTACAATACATTAGGTAAAAACGAGTCTTGTGATTTGCGCAATAATCTCAAACAGTATATTAGTATTTTTGAACATTTATTAGATATTATACAAACAAACATTATTAGTGATCCTGTATATATAATATTATGTAATTTATTTACAAATGATTGTATTATAAATCGCCAGGACATTTTCCCACTGATAAATCTAGATGGTTACTGTTCTGGTAGTGAGGAGTTAGAGTCTTACTTTAGAACTTATGTGCATCTGCAAGTTAATAACGCTAGTGATCTTATTATAGGTAATCAGACTTTAGAGTCTTACTTTAAAAAAAATATACATGCAAAAGTTAATAACACTATTGATACGATTATAGGTAGTATTAAGAATATAAAAACATTACCTGTCAAGGAAATACAAGAAAAAGTACTAAATGAATGTAAAAAGTTTTGTATTAAGGAAAATAATAATTTACCATTCGATAATTTATACTGTAATATGCTGGAATTTGCTAGTATTCCTAATATAATTATGAATTACTATGATAAATTTACACAAGCAAAGTTTAAATTAAAGAGTGAGCAAAAGCCAAAGGAATTTGCTCGTTTATTATTAGTTAACTGTTTTAGAGAAGGTTGCGAGTTAATAAGCAATATAAAACTAAAATTTTCAATAAATAATGTAGATAATAATGTAGAAATGTTATGTAATAACACAGATAAAAAAGAATATTTACGACAAATAATGAATCTTAATTCGCATGCAAATGAAATAAAGAAGATTGATGAAGTATTTAAATATTTAAGCACACCAATTACAAAGAAATTGGAAGATATAGCAGAGAATGAATTAATATCAAATATTAAAAATTTAGGAAGTGATCCAGGGGATGATGATGAGGATAAACTGCAAAAAAAACAAATACTGGACTCATTTCAAACTTCTATAGCAGTATTAGATAAACTAAGTAAATGTACTAAATATTGTTATAAGTTAGATGATATAACAAAGCTATATAAGAATATTGGGAATGTTATAAGCAAGTTAACAGTTTTATTTAAGAAAATGAGCATATTTGATGATAATATTGATACGCCAACTATATTACTTAACCTTAATGAAGCAATACAGGATATGAATGATTATGCTGAAAATTTAGATGAAATTGCTTCCGGACATGCTCCTACGAATAAATTTCCTGGATTGGTTAGTAACGAGGATTGGGATACTGAATTGATAACTAAATTAGTACGTGACATTCACGAGACTGTAGATAATATAAGAAATAAATTACAAAAAGTATTGGATAAAATAAAGAATTAATAGTAATAAATAACAGGAAAGTTTTATAAATTTATAGGTTAATTCTCTTATATTAAGAAATATCTATAAAGTTACGTTTTCTATTATTTTGTGTTTTATTTTAAATTACAGTTGTGTATTGGTTATTTATTTAATAGAAAATGCATAAACTGTTTAAGGTTTTAATTATATCCTTATTGACTTGTGCAAACATCAATATCTGCAATAGTATTGAAAATAAAGATAAAAGTAACAATCAACAATATTATGATAATTTGCATAATGATAGCAATACTATTAATGAACAAAGACATGCTCGTACTAGTCATTTAATAAATAAAAAGCTAGTCAAAACTAATACTAGTAGACCAGATGCCTATATATTAGAGCAATATTTTAATAAAAATTATTACAATAATGAGATTTATAAGCTATCTGGATCTATTAAAAACCATGATACATCTTATAAGGATTTTGTAAATAGTGTGTTAAAAATATTTAAGTTGTTTCAATTTGATTTTTCGTTTGATGTTAATAGACAGTGTATTTATAATGTATTACGTAATATTCACATAGATATATCAACTATAACTGATATTGCTGAAATCTTCGATAGTTTTAAACTGAATACTTCAGAAGTGGTTGATATGTTGGCAAATAATAATAAGGATAATTTGCAATTATATATTAATAATAATAATTTACCTAGTATATCATTGTTGCAATTGTATTATTATATTGTTAATCAATCTAGAAAGCTATGTGCTCAAACAATGCATAGTTTATTCAGATCACATAATACTAATGACAAAATAGAAATAGTTTATAATTCCTTTAGTGTCTTACAACGAGTAATAGACAAATTACATGTAATATTAGATGAGCAATTTGGTGTAAATAAACAATTGTCTCAAAACTCCGATAATAATAGTAATCAAGATGCTGTAAACAATAGTATAAACGAGGAAGAAGAAAATGATAATAATGCAAATAGTAAATCACTATATAGAAATTTAGTGAATAGTTTAGAACATTGTCAGGAAGAATTAATATTAAAGTCTAGTGAATTTAATCCACAATTTATAATACTTTTTAATAATACTCATGAGAATGTAGTAAAACATTTGAATAAATTAAATACTGATGGTGCATTAAATAATATAATAAAGAAAATCAATACTATGAAGAGTAACATCGATAGTAAAATAAAATATCAAATTAATAAATTTCATAAAATTAATGTAAAGAATACAATACATAAATACATTAAAACACTCAGTACTAATCTTTTGGGTAATAAAAGTATTAATTATAATGAAACATCCGAGTGGCAGCAAATTATAAAGGCACTTGATGATTTATCGAAATGTTACAAAAAAGCTGCTACAATAGTCCTTTGAATAAAGTCATAAGGATTTAGATCTATAATTAAGCCCATGTTACTGGGCTTTTTTATTTTTGTCGCCATACGATCTGAATTCATTTGTCTTGCTATGCGCGCCGAATTCATTTGTATCACATCAAAGAAATAAATGGCTGATACATCAATGAGTAAGTTCAATTAAAAGTGCAGTAGGTAAACTAAAAGATAAATTACAAGAAATGTTACATAAAACAAATGAGAAGTAATAGTATTATATGTGATATCAATAGTGATATATAAAAAAATATATCACTATTTTTTTTATTGTCATTATTGTAAATATTTATTGATTATTTTGGTAAAAATGTTAATATATAGTTAATAATTTGTTATTCAAGAAGAAAAAATGAAACAAATATTTAACATTTTAATGTTATTAACATTATTAACAAATATAGATTGCAATAGTACGGAACAGAAACACAAAAATAGTATTGATATGAAGATCATTACAGGAATTAATTGTAACATTCTGCAAAACAATATACAGATAAATGATAATGTGCAAAACAATAATAATGATAATAACAGTAATAATAATAAATTCATTAATGGCAAGAGATATAGACAAAGCGAAAAGGTAATAAAGAAGCAACGTATTAGACCAAAAATTGATACTTCCAAGGATTTGTTATCATGTAATTTTAACAAACAAAATTGTAAAAAGATTACAAGACAATGTAAAAAAGATATTCTTACATATGATAAGTCTTATAAAGCCTTTCTAAGAGGTATCAAAGGTATTTTTGAATATTTTCATGGTAATACTTATGAAACTATTATCCCACACACCGGAGGAACTGGTGTTAGAGATTTTATTAAAGATAAACGAGTATCTTTAGAAAAAGTAAAACAAATAGCAATATTATTTGATAATACTCAGCCAATAAATAATAACTTGTTGAATCGGAATAGTAACAATATAAATAATAATAGTGTAGAAGAATTAGAACAATATATTTCTAAACATAAAATATATGGTGATATACCATTGGTTCAATTGTATTATTATGTAATGAACCAATCAAGAAATTTATATGCTTATACTATGCAAAAATTAAAGTCATCAATTACTAGTGATCCAAAACAGAATAGTGCTTTGATTGATACTCATTTGAGTATTGCTAACAATTTTGCTAAGATTTTGCGGAATATAGCTTTAAAACTACAAGATATAATAGCAGAAGTATTTGGTTATGCATCTAACATTTATTATTTAGGTGATAATTCATATTATAAGTCTGCATATGGAAATTTGAAAGACAGTGCATTAAGTATAGAGGCTTCTATGACAACTAGAGCTAGTGAATTTGATATTAATTTTCTTACAGCATTTAATAGTGTGCTTTATGGTGCGATCAATAAATTAAATCTTATCAAGCAAAAAGAAAATAGTAATGATAAAATTCAAGAAGAAATAGATAATATTTCAGAAAAAATAAAAAAATTAAAAACTAAAAGTAATGAAGTTATAAAATCACAATTTGATAAATATCATAAATTTAATGCAAATGTAGTAGACCAGTACCTTACAGAACTAAAAGAAATTTTGATTACAGCATTTAATAATATGTTTAATAATATAATATACAAATTGAGTTGTATGCAAGAAAAAGAGAATAATAATAATGAAGTGCAAGGCAAAAAAAAGACTGTCCTACAAAAAGTAAAAGACTTACAAACCGAAAGTAATACTATAAAAGCTTGTGTAAGAAGAATAGAAGAGATAATTAATGAACTGGAAGAAATTTTCACTAAAAATAACATGCCTAACAATTATGGGAATATCTTTGAATACAAAAAAATATTTGAAAGTCTCGAGAACTTTGAAAGTGATTATATACCGGCCGATATATAAGTATATATTGTTATATTAATTTATTTTAGATATTTTAAAAATATTACATGAAATCATAAGGATTGAGGTCTAGTAGTAAATTTATATTGCTAGGCTTTTTGGTTTGTCTCACTGCGTGATCCGAACTTGTTTGTATCACTACGCGATCCGAACTCGTTTGTGACATTGCAGTATTAATATAATTAGCCAATGGATATTTAGACATTATAAGTATTTTATATCTGTATTTATAATTTATTTTGTGTAATACTGGTTTTATTGGCCCAATAATCTTTATATCTTTGATTTTATTTATATCGATATTATGTGCTGGTACTGAAGATTGATAGGTAGTAGTTTTACTATTTGTTGAAATGTGTACTTTATCTTCCGTTATTTTATTATATTCTGTATTCATTGATTTATCTTTATCTTGTATATGATTTATTTTATTATTTGTGGAAAAATTAAATTGTGGACTTTTATTATTATATTTTATATCCAATATTTTTTCTTGCGGAGTAGAAGTAGAAAACAAGACTCCTGTATCATTAGATTCCTTATTGATTATTTGATTTGGTATCGGAGATATAGATTGTAATGTTTCATTAGTTATTTTATGTTGTACAGTTAAGATTTCTGAATATAGTCCTTTACCATCTTTTTCCAGGCCCAGGTTATTGGATAGATATAATTCATTGTTTGCATCATTGTTATTTTTCATACCAGTTATTCTATTTTGCATAGAAGAATTAGCTTGTAATACTGTATTTTCTGAGTAGTATAACTTATTATTACTGGTTTCTAGGCCATATAATACTTCATTGTTTTCTAATTTAATATTTTTATTAGATTGTAACTCTTCTTTATTTTTATTTTGTGATACTTTATTATTTTCATTTATAAATAATTTTTTAATACTAATTAGTTTATCTTTCATATATTCTGAAAATTGCAGAGCTTTAGTTTCTGACTTAGAAGATACTTCAATGCTTGCTATATATCCATAAGGGGGCATATTAGTTAATTTTCTATTATTAAGCTCTTTATTATAAAATACTTCTTGATTACTATTGTTATATATTTCTAATGCTTCTGGATTATATGATTGTATAATAACTTTAGATTCTATATTACCAATTCTGCCAGCTCTACCAGACACTTGATTTAGTAATTGAAAAGTATGTTCTAGAGCTCTGAAATCTTCACTATATAACATATAATCTATGTCAACTATTACTACTAGATTTAAGTTATTAAAATTATGTCCTTTAGATAATATTTGAGTACCAATTATTATATCTACTTCATTATTAGTTATTTTATGTATTATATTCGCTATTTTGTTAGGAGTGTTCATATTATCACTTGAACACATTATTATATTGGCACTTGGGAATAATCTATTACACTCTGAATATACTTTCTCTATACCTATCCCCATATTTATTAAATAAGGATTACAACATTTGGGACATTTATTAATATTTGTACACTCGTATCCACATCTATGACATCTTAATACTTTGTCAATACAGTGATAACATAACAAAGTATCACAAGCTGGACATAACGCCTTCCATCCACACTTAGTACAGAATCTTTTAGGAGCATATCCTCTTCTATTACAGAATATTAATACTTGTTGTTTCAATTTTAAATATTTATTAATTTCATTTAATGTTTCTATACTAAATATTTCTTGATGGGAAGTGCCAATCATATTATTTATAATAATACTTGGTAACTTAGCATTTATATGAAATCTAGAAGTTAACTTTACATAATTATACTTATTTTCTATTGCATTTTTATAACTTTCCATTGATGGAGTAGCTGATGATAATACTATTGGTATATTTAAGCAATAAGCTAAATATACAGCCATATCCCTAGCGTGATATATAGGATTATTAACTTGTTTAAAAGTAAGTTCATGTTCCTCGTCAACTACTATGAATTTTAAATTAGTAAATGGTATAAATAAAGCCGATCTAGCACCAACTACTATTATTGGTTCATTATTTAAAGCTTTCCGCCATATATATAACTTAGTAGTAATATTAATTGAATTATGCCATATGAAAACTTCCATATTACATCTACTAGCTATTAACTGAGCTAGAGAGTTTGACAGAGCTATTTCTGGCACTAATATTAATATTTGAGCCCCATTAATTACTAATCTTTTCACTATTTCTAAAAATACTTCAGTTTTACCTGAACCAGTAATTCCATGTAATAATGTAGTATTAAATTTATTAATATTACTCCAAATACTATCGACTGCTAATTTTTGTTCTGCATTTAATATTACTTCTGTTTTAGTATTTGATTTTATACTGTTTAATTTCCGAGGAAGTTTATTAATATTATCAATAGTAAAAGGTATTATTAATTGTAAAGCTGTACCGAGAGATATTAAGTTATATTTAGCAAATAATTCTATAAACTTAACATATCCTTGAGGAATGATATATTGTAATATATCCTTTATTTCTTTAATACTGCCATTATAATTAGTATTTTCAATTCTTTCTAATACTATACCAATTACATTTTTAGTACCGAAGTTTATAATAACTAATTGCCCTATTACTAAATTAATATCCGATTTATATAAATACTTATTAGTTATATTTTTCCTAACAATTCCTATATTATAATACATGTATATTCCACACTGTAATTTATATAAAAACATAATACATTTGTATGTTAATATATTAGTATAATATTGAATATATTGCAATACATTTGTTTTACAATACATTATATTAATATATATTTAATATAGTATAGTAATTTGCAGTCCATTATACTAATAAATTAGTGTACAAGATAGTAACTTATTAATGTAATATATATTATTTTTACGAAATATAGTACATTAATAATAATATATGAATATTATATTAAATGAATACTACAGTTTCATATAGAACTGACATAATAACATATTATTTTAAGTAATATTTTTATATTGAATATCTTGCTATAGTAGTCATTACTATATCAACAATAAAACATTATTTATTACTTTATATAATTTTACATCAATACATTCATGAGTAAAAACATGATATTTTATATACAATAAAAAAACATCATTATTACAAATGTATACTACTTACCATAAGTCCTTGTTCTATTATTAAAATCATTTATTGCTTTATGTAATGCCTCCTCATTGAAATCAGGCCATAGTAAATCAGATGAGTAAAATTCACTATAAGAAGCCTGCCATAATAAAAAATTACTCAGTCTCTTTTTAGAACTTGTTCTAATTATTAAGTCTGGATCGGGTACTCCACTTGTATCTAAATTATTATTTATATTATTTTCATTTATTTCTAATTTACTATTAATTACTCTTTGTACTGCTCTTACTATTTCATCTCTACCACCGTAACTCATAGCTAATTGCATTAAAGTACCCTTATTATTTCTTGTTATATTTTCATAATATTCAATGATTTCTTGTAATCTATTAGGCAATTTAGATTTATTACCTATTATTTTCAATTTTATGTTAGCATCTATTACAGTTTGTATTAATGGATCTTTTTCTAAAAATTTTATAGCTAAATTCATAAAACTATCTATCCATGCTTTAGGTCTTAGCCAATTTTCAGAAGAAAAAGCATAACATGTAACGTATGGAATATTAATATTGTTTAAGTAACAAATAATATTAGCTAATTTTCTCATACCAGCTAAATACCCATCCAAGACTGGTTTATTTTGAATTTTAGCCCATGTAGAGTTGCCATCCATTATGAATGCTATATGTTTTAAAATTATATCCTTCATATTTACTTTAATTAATTTAAACCTTTAGTAACTTCTTCTTATATTTTATTGTAATAAATTACTTTTTTAGTATTCTTCATAATTTGCATAAAATTATATTTACCATTAATACTTTGCATAAATTAATTTACATTCTTAGTAACTTCTTCTTTTATTGTAATATAAGAAACTACTTTTTTAATATTTTTTACACTTTTGACTACAGATAAAATATCTTCTAATTCATCTTCAGAATGCGCTACTCCGCTTAGATATACTATTCCATTTTTTGTATTTATTTTTATATTCCTTGACTTTATATCTTTAGTAGCTATTAGTTTAGTTCTACAAGCTGATGTAATACATCCATCCTGCAATGACTGAGCTGTCGATGTACTATCACCATAAGTTAAATTATTATCAACATGTTTTACTCCTGCAATACCATAAGCTATTTTCTCAGCTTCTTTTATTTTAGTTTCATCTTGTACACTACCGGCCAATAATACCTCTCCATTATTAGTTACTATAGATATATTATCAAATACATTAGGATACTTTTTAGATAGTTCATTCCGTATTTTGGCATCAATAAAAGTATCATTAGCACTTTGTTTTAATGTTTTATCTTTACCCATTATATAACCACCAGTCAAAACACCAGCTGCTCCAGCTCCTAAAATTGCTAAAGAGGTGCAACCATTAAGAAATAATACTGAAACAATTAATATTATATTAAAATATTTAAATTTATTCTTAAATATCAGTATCAGCTTCGAATGAGAAAGCATTCACTATATATTCATAATTACCTTGTCTATCTAATATTACAACATCTATTCTATAATTTTCTAGTGTATTCAATGTACTTCTTTGATAAATAATTAGTTGTAATGCTTTGGATATTCTATGCATTTGTCTAAGTGTCAAGCATTCTCTTGCAATATCTAAAGTTTTTCTTTGTTTTACTTCTATGGCAACTACTGTATTATTCTTTAATGCTAATATGTCTATTTCACCGTATTTAGTTTTTAGTCTTCTATCAAGAATATAATATCCAGAATCTGTTAATATTTTAACTACTCTAGATTCTGCATTAATACCTTTTAAATAATTACTTAACATTTACAATATAATATATATTATATTAATTTATTACAGTATACTAGAAAAATATACAAATACAGTATTTATTATACAAATTTATTATTGAACATATTAGTAGATTATTATAAATAAAATAAAAAAGTATTAATGTATTCAGATACACAATAGAATTTAATAACAATTATTCTTAATAAAGATGCTTGCTAAAGTGTTAACAATATGTTAATATATACCTAAGAAGTAAATATTCTTTTAGTTTTATAGAAAGGAGTATAATTATGAAATTTACTTTTAATACCTTGTTATTAGCTGCTTCTTTATTATCAATATCTACCTCCTATAGTTTGGGACAAAATCAGTTGGGGGGGGGGGGAACTCTTAGCTAGTAATAATAGTATTGCTAATTGTTGTGTAGCTGTTTGTACAAATAATGTTTCTAACTGTAAACAATCACTACTAGCAAAGAGAAAAAATGAAATATATACTATACGCAATATAGTAAATAAGCTTAATAAGTCAGAGTTAATAGAAAAGTTAAAAAATATAATAGATAATGATGTATCACCTTATGACTCTAATAACACATGTTTTAATAAAGTGTTCACTACATTTTCTAATAAAGAAATAGCTATTGAAAGTAAAGAAATACTAGCTAAACTATTTCAAGAAAATGAGAATATTGAAATAAATAAAAGTATTGTGGACAAATTTTGTTATATTATGGACAAATCTAGTACTAAAGATATACAAAAATATTCTATATTGATTAATCAAATGCAAAATATTGAGTATGAAAATAATAAATTTCAAAATTCTGAAGAAGAATTGTTAGATAATTACAAGGCTGGCTTGTTTGATTCATTTGATTTAGGCCAAATATTTTATAAGGACATGAAAGACATGCCTGATAATTTCCAAGATGGTAGTAATTATTGGTCTAAGGTGTTGGGAGCTGAGTTCTATAATGCATTCGCTAAAAATTATATACAACTAGCTAAGGACGTGAATCCAAATTATGCAAAAGATATATTAAATTTTGTCATTGCAGAGAATCTAGACAAAAGAACTACAGTAAATTTAAAAATAAAATTAAATGGTTTCAATAATGAATATTGTGAAGATTTAAAAAATAGATTGAATAAAATTCCTACACTTGTGATTGAAGATGATGATAAAGAACAATTGTTCTCTCAATTGGATAATATTATTAATAAAGGAGAAATATCACAAGAAGCATTATGCGTTTTCAATGTGGCTAAAAAGAATGCTAGGGACTTTAACTTAATAGATGTATTAGATAATGCAATTAAAATAATAGTGCAATTAAATGGCTATGATTTAAATAAATTATCAGAAATTAATAAATAATATCATTGTAATTACTGAACAGATTAATTACTGTTCAGTATTTTTT
>CAMJRB010000030.1 GCA_946408175.1 uncultured Holosporaceae bacterium | reverse complement strand
TGGATTATTAGAGTGCATATTCTGTAGAGTTTGGTTCTTCTTCTTTGGATTATTAAAGTACGTATCATTTATCGTTAAGTTCTTCTTCTTTGGATTATTAATATTATTACTGTTGATATCTTTGCTAAATAGTGTCTTAAACGTATTGTAGAACTTACTATCAATATTAGATGTATTATTACCCCCTTTATTAGGAATTTGCAAATTACTCTTAGAATTAAAAGTATTCAAACTGTTGTATAATACACTAGACCTATTTGTATTGCTATTCTTTATATTCAGTGTAGATGTATTATTATTTACTTTTTTAATTTTGTTATTATTAAGAGCTATTAAATTACTATTATTTGTATTTTTTGATTTGTTTTGTACTGTACCACTTGGTGGCAGTAAGAAACTTCTATTGCGTGTTTTATTTAGATTATTTCTAAAATCCATTGTTTCAATCCGCTCTTTAGTTTTTTTATTATTAGGAGTTATTGAATTACTATTATTTATATTTGTTGATTTGTTTTGTACTGTACCACTTAGTGGCAGCAAGAAACTTCTATTGCGCGTTCTAGAATTTGTATTTGGATTATTTTTAATATCAGTTTTTTCAAGCCGCTTTATTATACTAGGTAGTTTTTTGTAACTATTCTTTATGTTTGTTAAGAAATGATTATTCTCCATTTGTTTTATATTAGGAGAGATTTTCTGTTTAACATCTGTCTTGTTTATTGTATTTCGTTTTAAATCTTTTACTATTGGTACTTTTTTAAAATTACTGTTTGTTACTTTGTCCATTGTAATTAAGTTTGATCCCTGTGCATTGTTATAATGTTGTAATTGTGTTTCTAGGTATCGAACCTGTTTTTTTAGCTTGTCATTTTCTTGTTTGAGTTGTTTGCATAATTTTGAATCACGTGTTTTTGTGAGCAGGTATAGTTTGGAAGCATGATTTATATGATTCAAATTATGTTTCTTCTGAGCTAGATCTCCTGTCAGAAATTTTATATGACCATACTGAGGGGACTTTGTATTATTAGAAACTTTGATTACTTGCTTCTTTTTTTTGCTTTTAGTAGTACGCGACGTACCTTTTTGCTTTTCTTTTTTCTTCATTGGCATGGGTTGATATTTTTCTTCTCGATCTGTTAGTGGATGTTGCATATTATATTCTGATAGATCTAAGTAACGTACTTCATTGTTGTTGTCATATAAGTCGTGTAAATTCGTGACGACTTTCTTGTGCCCTTTTTCTTGTTGTCTATTTTCTTGTTTTTTATTAGAATACAAATCTAAATCAATATTCTTATCATTAGTGTTATTGTACGCCTCGGTGTGTGGCATATCACCAAAAGAAATCTGTGAAAACTCTCTGCGACTTAATGATATCTTTTTCTCGTCATTTGGATCATTTCTCTCTGTTAGTGGATGTTGTTCATATAATAATTCTTTTGAATCCGTGTTGTTTTGTGTTTGCTTAATATTGTTCTTGTCAGTAATATAGTAATTATATTCGCTTCTACTGTGTACTGTAGTTCGCTGTGCTTGTTTGCTGCTACTTTCACATTGCTCCTTGTTATTTTTTTCTAAGTTGTCATTGCTATCATCTACTAATCGGCCTTGTGTATAGGTTTCAACTCCACATACAAGGTTACCGCCAGGAGTATTCTGATGCGTTTCTTGGTGGTTACGATAATATTTAAATTTGTCAGTTTCATTTAACTCATTGTTATATTCTTCTAAATGATTCTCACTATCAAGTGATTCAATATCAATATAATTATTATCCACTGGTCCATCTGTATGTTGTTTGTTATAATTATTATTGCTAATAGAATTGTTAATACTCTTCTGTATACTTTCTTCTTCAGGGATCGGTTTAAGAGTATAGTTGTCATTTGATCGAGTATTTGTATTTTTTTTGTTTAATTTTTCAAAACTAGCATAGTAATCCGATTCCTGATTTATTTTTTCAGTTATCATATTATTTTTTGTAGGATTTTTATTAACATTTATTCGCTCAGATTTTTTTTTAAGCATATTGCTATTCTTAATTTTTTCCACACTATCATTTGATTTATTACTTTTTACATCTTCCTTCATCTTCTGGTTAGACGAACCAAAACCTGTTACAGGAGTATCGTGTTGCAAAAAGAGTGGTACATCTATAAGCTGCTCGTCCCGTTGTATTGTATTAAGAAACGAGTTGGTTTCTATGTTGTTGTAATCATCAATTTTTTGTATATTGTTTTTTTCTTGGGAAACTTGAGATTTAGGGCCAAATGTTGGTGACATATTATTAGTGTTTGTGCCTCCAGTTAGTTTATTATGTTCTGGAAAATGAGAGTTATTCATAGCTTGTGATATATTATTTATTCCTATCAATAGTGTAGAAATAGTTAAAATTTTATTAATTCTCATAACAACATTTCTAAAAACTACATTATAATATAAGATTACTACAATTTTCTCTACAATGCAACATCTTACAATAAAACAATAAAAAATAATATCAAATTTAAACTATTACACAATTTACACATTATTTTTTACTTGAATTATTTTACAGAATTAATATCTTTTCAGTTGTTAAGTATTGTTATTTTGAGCTTTTATTCTTTTTCGTTTTATTTAATTATTGCAGTATTTGTGAATTTTTCAGTAGTATTAATGTATTTATTATTAATACTTGCCTACTAAGTTGTTCTACTCTATTGCTCACCACTTTTATTTGTTCCTTCATAGATATTTCTATATTATTTACTTTCTCTTTACTCGCTAATAGCTATTGTTATGTTCCAAAATCATATTTTGCTTGTTTATTACATTTTATAACTTGTTTACCATTCTCTACATTATATTTAAGAGTCTTTATTTCTTCCATACTACAAAAATACATGAGTACTCCTCAAGTTGCAGGAGTAATTCATAGTGACTTCTAGATAGATTTTGTCTGTGCTTGGCAAGATTTTCTTGAGTATAAAGGAAAATTAGGAGCCAAACAAGATGGTAAATTACGTTTAGAATGAAAAGATTACATAGTCCAAGATGGAGAGGTAATGCACTTCAGATTTAATGTTTAATTTTACTTAGTCTTCTATTATATATTAATATAATTGTCTTAATATTTATTTGTATTATGTAAATCACAGTATTATATTTATAATTTTTCCAATATATCTGCAATTTATATTACATAAGCAGTAAATTAAATTTATAAAAATATAGTACACAGTCTAATAAAAACCATGTACTATGTATCTTTACATTAAAAATATTTCATTATTTATTTTTTTTAATATTGTCATTAGATTTTTGGATTGCGGATTCAATTGTATGAGAATAATCAAGCTTATTAAGTGATGAATACGAGTATGGTAACGGTGCACAATAATTTCTACTATTCTTAATACTGTTTTTCTTATCATGCTGCGACAAATCTAATTTTATTGGATATTTCTTCTTTGCACGAGATTTTTTCTCTGTACTATCTTTTATTCTATAATTATTGTACATAGTCTTGCTAAGTTCCTTATTTTTACTGTTAGGAACAGGGATTTGTTGCGACTTCTTCTTATCCTTACCATTATTAATACTGTTGTCTAATACACTAGACCTATTTGCATTGCTATTACTTATAGCAAGTTTAGATGTATTATTAATTAATATTTGTGATTTTTTATTATTAGTAGTTTTTGAATTGCTATTATTTTTAATATATGCACTGGATGTATTCTTACCAACTCTTTTAGATTTTTTATTATTAGGATTTGGTGCATAATTTGCCCTAGGTGTTAAGTTATTTATACTTGTTTGTAGCAGTTTTTTAACTGTTTTAATTTTTATTAGTTGTTTACTTTGCTTATTTGTAACTTTCTGGGCATTATTCTTTTTTGTAATTAGCTTAGATGGTTGCTTCTTAATTAATATATTATTTAGGTTTGTTGGACTATTATCAATGTTCTGGCTCTTGGGATAAATTTCCCTCTTAGTATTCAACCTAAGCAGTGGTCTATTTGAATCTTTTATTGCACTACTATAGACAGTATTGATTCTTTCACTATTGTTATTTATGTAATTAGAATTATTTTTTATTGTTTTTCGATTTCTTAAAACTTGTGATTTTGTTTTTTCTATTAATTCTTTTACTGCTTTTGCATTGTTTAACTCTATGAGTTGTATCTCCCTTTTTTGCAGCAGTTTTTTTAGATATTTATTTTCGTCCTCGAGTTTTTTTAGTCTGGACAGACAATATATTTTGGGTTGTTTATTTAATATTTTATTTTTTTGTACTGTTTTCGGATAATATTTCTTCTGCTCTAGATATCCTGTAGGAAATTTTATGTGACCAGACTGAATGTTATTAATATTAGAAGATAGATGGTTGACTGTGATTACTTGCCTATTTTTTGTGCTTTTAGTAGTACGTGACGTATCTTTTTCCTTTGCTAGCACTTGTTGATGTTTCTGTTCTCGATCTGTTAGTGGATAATCCATATTACCGTCTCTTAATCTTATTTCATTGCCACCAGAACCTGATTCTAATAATGTATCTGATTGAACATGTTCATGTTTGTTAGTATTAAAATCGCCTTGTAGCATATAATTATTATCATTATCAACATTATTATTACCAAAAGATATATTTTGTAAATCATCGTAATAGGAAAATTCGTTATTTGCATCATTGCGTAGTGCTTGTTCTGAGCAATTTTGCACATTATCAAGTTGTGTCATTGTTTCTTCCCAATCTTGATGCCTTTCATTACTAGTTTCCTGTATGCGTCCATCAGTATATATATTTTTTTGACTAAACACACGTATTTCGTTTCCATCGTTTAGTATGTCGTCTAATGAACAATTTCTATTACGATCTCCAAACAAGTTTCTGTGTTCATATACAATATATTTTGTGTCATTATTATTGTATGTAACTAACCTGTCCTGCTCTATGCTTTTATTGTCATTATCATTGACATTTGTTGCTTCCAAGTTATTAGTATCGCTTAATTCATCTCCATAATGGTTGTCGGAATCAATATCTCGTGCATTTATTTTGTTATAAAGTTCTTCAAATTTCGTTTCATTAAATTTAGGAGAGTTATAACTACTATCACTAAACGGCTTTTTATCCATAGCTTGGGAAATACTATTTACTCCTATAAGGAGTGTAAAAATAGTTAAAATTTTAGTAATTTTCATAAAATTCCTTCTAAAAACTGAATTACAATATAATATTAATATAATTTTAACTTGTATGCAATATATTAAAATAAAAAAAATACAAAATATTATCAATTATTTCAAATATTTAATATATTACACAATTTATGAATTATATTTTCATTGAATTATTTTACAGAATTAATATTTTGCCAATAGTTATTTATTTCTCTTTTTATTTTGTATTCTGTCTCTTGTTCTTTTTTTATTTAAATTTTGAATTGCTTTTGATTTTTCAGTAGTATTATTGTATTTTTTATTACTACTATTTATACTACTATTTAATTGCCTACTAATTTGTTCTATTCTACTTTCCAACATTTTAATTTGTTTATCTGTATCCGTTTTAATATTATTTATTTCATCTTTATTTGCTAATAATGGATAATTACTTTGTAACAGATTGATTGAATTAATTATTTCCTGGAATGTACCTGTAATTCTATTGTTGTTTTCCAATGTCATATTGTATTGTTCTTGTTTATTACATTCTATAACATGTTTACAATTCTCTATATTATCTTCAAGAGTCTTTACTTCCGCCTTACTAACGGCTTTACTACAACAATCTATTGTTCTATTCATTTCTTTACGAAGTGCAGAACACTTACTAGTCAGTATTTCATTATTACTTTCAAATTTACTGATTTTATTATTAATATTTAATATTTGATTATGTTGTTCCATTTGATTATTGTGTGTGTTAGATAATTTATTGTTAATTGATTTAATATTATTTTCAAATTTACTGATTTTATTATTAATATTTAATATTTTGTTATGTTGTGCCATTTGAGCATTATGTATGTCAGAAAATTTAGTGTTCATTGATTTAATATTATGTTCTAGTTTACTAATGTTATTGTTAAGATTTAATCTTGTATTATGTGGTTCTATTTGATTATTATGTATATTAGATAATTTAGTATTAATTAATGTAATATCATTTTCAATTTTACTAATTTTATTATTAATATTTAACATTGTATTCTGTTGTTCTCGTTGTGTGTTGTCCATATTAATGAAGCTAGCTTTAATTTGATTCATATTATTCTCATAATGATCAACTAATACTGAGAAGTTATTTTGTAAATTTACCAATCTTTGTTGTAAATTATCAATAATATCCTGTTGATTATCAATCACAGTTCTCATAGCTTTAATGTTCTCAGCTGATGTGTAATTTGTTGAATCAATTTGAGATATATTATGAATATTCTCAATATCACGACTGAAAATATTATTATTATATAAGTTTACATCAAGAAATCCAAAAGGTATTGCCTGTAAGGAGCTATCTAAATTTAATTCATCTTTCTCTTGCAATTCACTTGAATAACACAAGTTGTGTATTATAGTACCTATAAATATTATTTTTAAGATTTTGGAAAACATTATTTCTAAACACTCTATTAATCCCAAAACAAATTATATACAAGATTACAATAATACACAAGGATTTGAATTATTATTTATTTGTTTACTTTATTATATTTATATTCTTGCGTTTTACCTTTTTGATTATGTTTGTTTATATTATTATTATTTGAGAATTTATTATTATTACCATTTTTAAATTGTTTAAATTTTGCTTTGTTTCTACCTGTCGATACATTTGGCTTGTAGCTAAATAAATTAAATTGTTTGTTAGTATAGTTCATTTTTTTGTTACGATTAATTACTTTTTCAAACATAGTCTTCACCTGTCCAGATACAACATTAATACCAGTTTGTAGAGTATTTAATTTTGAGTTTAAAGCATGCATACCAATTTGTACCTCCTGTGTCTTTGTTTGTAGATTATTCACTTTTAAGTTTAAAGCATGCATACCAATTTGTATCTCCTGTGTCTTTTCTAGTAGAGTGTTAATATCATGTTGTAAGACATATTGCGTAATCTTTATCGTTTCTTGTAGAGTATGAATATCATGTTGTAAAATATCACTATTTATTTGAATGTTATTACTATTATTACTTACTGGCTGCTCAATAGTTTGTAATATATTACTCGTGGTTTGACTTTCCTTACTATTATTGCTTGTTTGTTGCTTATTAATTTGTTGAACAGCTTTTTTTATATAATTCATATCATTTTGCATATTGTCTATTTTTATATTAAGTTTCTCAATTTTGTCATCAAGTTGTGATATGTTACAGCCGTGAATCAATAGAATCGTATGCAGTCCTGCGCATTGCTGATTTATATTCGAAGATAAACACATCCATGGATTATTTTGAAACGCTTCTTGCTGTATTGGATACGACATACTACTGGGATTACGGAGACTTGAATTATTAGATTGTGCATTGGGAATCTCTAACCATTTGTTAAGTCTTGATGCCAGTCCTATATTGAACATTGGTATGTACCTTAATGGCCTATTAGTACTTAGATACATACTACTTTCAGAAGTAATATTAGTACTTTGATACGTTCCACTTTCAGAAGTAATATTACTACTTGGATACATATTACTTTCAGAAATATTAATGTTATTGTTTTCGTGACTAAGATTCATTATTGAAGTATTACTCAGCACTTGACTAGGAACTATTATTTCATTCATTGTATCATGTGTGTTAGTATTTATACTCTGCATAGAATTAACTGAAACATTTGCAACTAAAAAAGCAAATGTAGTAATAGTAATTTTATTAAAATTCATACAATCTCCTTAAAAATAGTTAAACAATTCATTTGTATAATATATTTTCTTTTGTTTGTATTTTATAAAATTTTGCTATAATTTAATCATTAATATTTTTGTATTAATTTGTATAATGATTTCAATTTAATTTATTTAAAATGTTACTGTCAATTTAATAGTAGTATTTAGTAATAAATTAAAATTATAATCATTTATTTCAAATAAATATAGCACATACATTCTTGTTAGTAGTAAAAAAACAGTTACGCCTTATCTTCTTTTACAACTTTTGTTAAAAATTTTAGTGCAAATTTATTGTTATCTTCTAATTTTTGCAATATTGGTATTTGTTGCTCAATAGTTTATTTTGGTAGTTACCAGATGTAATCTCTTTACTGATTCTGTCTCTTTCTATCAGTTTTGTTACTATATAATATTACATATTATTTTGAATTTCTTGTTTAATTGTTATATTATTGTTGTTCTGTACAGTAGTATTTTTGTTATTATGTCTCTCTTGCAATACAGATATTAATTCATGCACTGTCTGCAATACATTATTCTGCTGTTCCGGTAACTTTGGAAAAATATCTTGTAAATTGTCTTCAGTATCTAACTTAGAATTATTTAATACTCTATTTTTTTCACTATTATCTAATACTTTATCAGTTATAGAATTAGTTGATGTTTCATTACATGTAACAACATTTATAAAATTATTTGGTGTTTCATTACATGCAACAAAATTTATAGAATTATTTGATGTTTCATTACATGTAACAAAATTTATAGAATTATTTGGTTTTTCATTACATGTAACAAAACTTATAAAATTATTTGATGTTTCATTACATGGAACAACATTTATAGAATTATTTGGTGTTTCATTACATGGAACAACATTTATAGAATTATTGAATGTTTCATTACATGTAATAATCTTATTCGGTGTATTGGTATCTTCTTGTTTTAACTGCATAGCCTGTACATTTCCCAAACATACCAAAGCTAATAGTAATCCACTAAATTTATAATTTTTTTTCAAAATCATAATCAAATCTCTTAAAATAACACTTACAGTTTAATTATAACAAATTTAAAATCAGATTACAAAAAAATAGTGTAATGTTATAATAAACATCAACACTATTGATATAATATTGGTATTAAACTATATATTATTGTTCCATTTCCTGATTACTAAAACTTTTTTTATTATACTTACTTATATTGTCTAACTTATGTCTTTTTTTACTTTTTAGATTTTTATTACTAATTTTTAAAGTCTTATCCGTTTTGTCATCAATTCCTAGTAGAAGTGCATAGTTGTTATTATAATAGACTGTTTGGTCTTCAGAAACATTATTTAAAGTGTTGTTTCCTTCATCGATTTTTTTAGCAAGAATAATAAATTCATTTCTAATAATCTGTAATTTATTATTTAAAGTTTCTTTTATTTCATTGAGGTTCTTGTCAGAAATAATAACTTTATTCTCAAATTTACTCTGTAATTTATCAATCTTATTCTCCATAATAGTTAACTTATTATTTAAAATTTCTATTCCTTCATTGAGTTTCTTATCAATAGTAGTCAATTTATTCTCAAGTTTATTTATATTAATCTGTAATTTGCTAAAATTACTCTCCATAATAGTTAACTTATTACTTATTTTATTCATAGTTTGATTTAATAAGCTTAATTCGTTTATTATTCTGTTGTAGCAAGTCATATTATTATTGTATGCTTGAATAGTATTCCAATTACTATATAATGAGTTCCAATAGTTGCAATATTGCATAGAATTAATAGCATTATTAGCTTGATTAGAAGTAATATTATTCAAATTATTAAATATATTATCGTTTCTTACAGTATTTGGTGGTGTATTATAAAGTATTTTTTTACTACTATTAGAACTACTAATATTATCTGTAGTAGTAAATAGCTGTCTATTAATATTAATTGATTCATTAATATTGTTCTTAAAATTATTGATTTGCATAGCGTTAAGTGTACAATTAGTTAACATTAACAATGCTAAGATTTTATTAAAAACCACAATAAACCCCCTTGTGAAAATCCCCAAATGTAATTAAAACATATTTAAAATTAATATGCAATTCTTATATGTTTAGTTAAAGTAACAAATATCATATTAATCGTTAATTAAAATCAATACAAAAAATATATAATTATGTATAAAATTTTTATTAACTTGCTCAAAATTCTATATTGATTATCTTATGAAATATAATTTACTATATGGATTGGGGGTTTAATCTATTCTTAACTAACTATGCAAATTGTAGCTAAGTTATTAAATATCTCAATTATTATCTTTGGATTAATACAAAATTGTTATACCGCTCAACAAATTGGTAATATAGTTCAACAACCATTGTATAACTACAATAGTGTTACTAATACCATGAGACCTACGATAGAACAGTATTGTACTTATAAAAATGTTTTACCCATTACTTTTAATAATTACGAAACTATAAAATCAGTAATACATTTTTTACGCGAAAAACAACCACAAGATAACGAATTATTATTAGAATTCTTGCGGAAAATTTACAATTTTGCTAATTATCTCTCTTCTGGTAATTGTGTTTATTGGGGACCCTTAGATTGGGTTATAGATAGTTATTGGGAAACAGAGTGGTCTTTGGGACAGCACGAGAATAGAGATTATAATACAGTAGCTCCTACAGAACCTACTGATAATACTACTAATAATTTATTAAAAAAGGTAAATATTGATATTCAAAGTATAAATGAAATAGTGTCTAGAATACAATTGTTGCAAAATCAATTAAATCCAGAGAGGTATCAAAATAAAAATCCTCTATCTGGATATAGAAATATAACAATTACTGAATTATTTTATTATGTTTCAAATTTGTGGGTACAAACTACACAGGATATTATTTACTCAATAAATAAAGCAATTAAAGAGTCTAATGGTAGTAGATTAAAAATAAAAAGTAAAATAATACAGCCGTGTTATGATGTTTTTACATTTACTTTAATATCACTCAAACATTTGTTGGAATGGAATGTATTCTTATTAAATAATTTGCAAAATGATAAGTTTACAAAGAAAGAGCTTAGAAAGATTCAAAACAAGTTAAAGCATCAATTAGATCAAAATAATTTAAATATGAAGTTAATAAATTTTCAACAGAATTATTTAGATGCATATCCAATAAATGCTACATATTATAATTCTTCTTTGACAAAAAATATCTTTGAAAGAGAAAAGAAAATAATAGCTATGCTTGAAGAACATAAAGCAAAATTTAAGAAAAAAACTCAAGAAATCGAGGAAAATAATAAAGAACAATTTAACAAAAATATACAAAATAATAATATTCAATATAATATACAAGAAACTGCAAAAGTAAAGAATCCAAATAAAAAGCCATTTGAATACTATTTATTTGATACTATACAAAAAGATTTAAATGAAAATCATTTTAAATATAAAAAGACATTGATACATAATATATCAAAACTAAAACATGCTGTAGATAAATTAAATAATAATTTTAACAATGCAATACTAAGTAACAATCAACTAAGTAAAAATTTAAATAGTACTCAAAATACAAACATAAGTAATAACAAAGCAATTAATAATTTAAATAATATTAATAATATACAAAATACATCTGTAAATAGTAATGATAAATTAAATAACAATAATTTAAGTAGTATACAAAATAACTCAATAAATGGTAATAACATAATTAATAACTTGAATAATATTAATTCAATTAATATTCGAAATACATCTGTAAATAATAATAAAGTAATTGATAAGTTAAATAAAAATAATTTAAATAGTATGCCAAATAACTCAATAAGTAATAACAACATAATTAATAATTTGAATAAAGAAGAAATTAGTAAGATATATAATGAAAAATTTATTAATGAATCGAACGAATACTTACAAAATATGTTTAAAACGATTAATAATAATATTGAGAAATTTAGGAAATATTATGATAAAGTTGAAGGTACGGAAAAAGTACAATACAGACAATGGCAATTAAAAGCTTATGAAAAGGAACTAAACTTATTACAAAATGCTATAGAGAAAGAAAAAAATATTAAAGATTATGCATTACCACATATTAATTATATTGATAATATGGTTGAACTATTCAAAGAATATGAAGATTAGTACACTAATATATAGACTGTAGATTATTTATAGTCTATATTTGTTTTAATCTTGTAAATTGTCATTTTTAGTACTACTATAGAAGTATATAATAACAAATAACAATTGATTAAATAGTTTAATAATAAACTAACCGATTTTTATTTGTATAAAACATTCTAATATCAATATTCTAAAATAACAATACATTTATAAGAATTCATTATTCATTTGATTAAAATAATGTAAAGTTGTATTCTACAATTATTATTGTAATATTCGCACTAATAGAATGTAGTAACACACAATAAATATTATTTTTATTTTTCTTCCACTTTTATATATTTTTCCAAAAATATATTGGTTATATAGTAATCCATAACTGTGCCAACTATCAAACAAAATAAACCAATTAGTAATTCATTGTTAAAGAGAAAGGTTGCTATTTTAGAAAATCCTAAAGATGGTATAATTAATGAAACTCTTACAACTAATATAAACATTATTGTTAATTTAACATTAACTTTCTTTAATTCTGTTTCTACTTTTATTTTCTCATATTCCTTAAATATAAGTTTGTTTAATATGAATTTATTAAAGAAAAACAAAAAAATTAGTAAAGGCAATAATATTAATAATAAAATTATTACACTTTCTTCATTAGAACGCATTACTAGAGCTAATAACATATATAAAATAATAGAAAAAGGCAAATAAATAGCAAGAATGTAATTAATATTTCTCAAGTATATATATTTAAATAAATTGAAAGGAATCATTTTTTAAGAACAATCTAGTAATATGTATATATATTAGCACATTATTCTTAATACTACATGAGTATTAAATTATAAATGATACTCAGTGTTTATTAAACAATATTTTATTAATATATTCAATTCTATAATTATTTATACAATATTATTATTAAGTTATTTTAGATTATTGTATTAGAATTTGTAGCATTTTTATTATAAATAATGCCAAGCTAATAATAATTAATGTATATATTATTAAATTTATTCTAAATTCCAATCTATATTTATTACTAATATTTACATTTTATGTTTTGATAATATTGAATATAATATATTATTAGCAAAAATAAACAGGGAAACAATAGTATTTTCTATATTCATTTGAAGAGTAGTAAACTTTACATTTTTATAATTATAAATACATTACAATTATAATGTATGTTTTATTTTAATAAAATAAAATGTTTCTATAAGTTTTCAGCAATACATCCCAAATTTTTGTAATTATTCCGCCTTACCATAGTATTTAGATTAGTTTATTGTTGTAATTCTTCAATCGTTAGATATTTTCCAAAAAACCAATTAATAATAAAAAAATCAGTAGTAATATACAGTATAATAATAATAATTTCTGTATAATATTTAAGTACATGATATGTATTCAAGAATATAAGAGTACAGAATATTATGTTTAAAAATTTTAATACAGCAAATTTCGTTAAAAATCCTATATTAATACTTTTTAAATTAGTAATAATTTTTATTGATGAATACTTACCAAAAATTGTATCATGCAGTATTAACTTATAAAAATAAATGATAATTGCTAAGGTTAATATTATTGCTATAATAAAATCATAGTTATTACAATAATTATTATTTACAATTGATAATATACTAATTAGCGGAAATACTGTAAAAATAGAATAAAATAATTCAACATATTCTAATACGTGTATGCTCTTATTCAACCACTCAGTATTGGCCAATATATTGGAAACTATCCAAATAATGGATGAAAATATCAGTGGTATGATTATTAAATATATAAAACTACTGAATAAATATGAAACATATATTGGTTTAAACTTTCTGAATGGAATCATATACAACATATTAATATTTAAACTAATATAATTAATTATATTATATAAAAGTTTTATAAGTATTACAAAAGGTCTATTAATAACTATTCTGAAGCTCTACATCAATATAATTACCATTATCAATCTGCACTTGTGCATCAATTAATATAGATCTGCTATTTATTTTATAATACATAAAACAGACTATATTAACTAATAACCAGTAATGTTAAAAATTTAAATAATAATAATATATTATAATCTAATTATAGCTGAACCCCAGGTGAGACCTGCTCCCATTGCTGTTAATAATATAGTATTTCCTTCTTTTATTTTGCCGCATGCTATACCGTAGTTTAAAGCTAATGGTATAGTAGCTGAAGAAGTATTAGCGTGTTCTTGTATTGATATAATTGCTTTTTCTATTGGATAATTATTCATTTCACACAGGGTTTTAATTATTCTGGCATTAGCCTGATGAGGAACTATCCAATCTATATCCTCAATTGTCATATTATTTTTCTCGAGTATTTTTTTCATTGATTCTCCCATACACTTGATTGCACTTTTAAAGACTTCAGGACCATTCATTGTCATATGTCCCATGTAATTATTTTTTTCACTATTGTGAACTACTATTTGGTTATACTTACTTCCATCTGAGTATAACTGTATATCTATTATACCTTTATTATTATCATTATATTTTTTTACTATACAGGAACCAGCTCCATCACCTAATAATACACAAGTAGATCTATCTTTCCAATCGGTAACTAATGACATAGCATCGGAACCTATTAGTAAGATATTATTAGCTTTACCTGATTTAATAAAACTATCCGCTACATTTAGTCCATATAGAAACCCTGAACAAGCTGCTTGTACATCAAATGCAAAAGCATTCTTGGCTCCCAGCATTGCTTGCACTTTATTAGCAGTTGCAGGACTCTTATCAGCTGATGTAATAGTGGCTACTATAATACAATCTATATCCTGAGAAGTAATTCCTTCCTTTTCTAAAGTTAATAAAGCTGACTTATATGCCAAGTCATAATTCTTTTCATCTGTCACGATATGGCGTTTTTCTATACCTGTTCTAGAAACGATCCATTCGTTGTTTGTATCTACTATCTTAGATAAATCATCATTAGTTAATATTTTTTCAGGTAGATAAGAAGCAATACTACTTATGACACTATTACTGTTAGACATCCACTACATTTTATAATTATTCTCTCATACATTTTAGTATAATATATACTATGATAGTTATAAATAATTT
>CAMJRB010000029.1 GCA_946408175.1 uncultured Holosporaceae bacterium | reverse complement strand
TCCCTATTACCCGCTCCAAACTACTGAAGTGTGATTTGCTGTTTCACAATCCCCACCACTTGCCCCAAGTAACTCAAGTATGATTATCTGTTCTACAGTACTCATCACTAGATCCAATTAACTGAAGTGTGATTGGTTGCTTCACAATCCACATCACCCGCTCCAAATAATTGAAGTGTGATTGGTTGTTTCACAATCCCTATTACCCGCTCCAAATAATTGAAGTGTGATTGGTTGTTTCACAATCCCCATCACCCGCTCCAAATAATTGAAGTGTGATGGCTGTTTCACAATCCCCATCACCTGCTCCAATTAACTGAAGTGTAATGGCTGTTTCAAAATCTTCATCAAGTAACTGAAGTATAACAGTACCAATTACAAGCCACAAATGAATATAAAATGTAACGTTTTTTACATTCCATAATCATTAATTAAATGCTTTAAAATTAAATTGTTGCTCAATAATTCCCACTACCAACTCCAAATAACTAAATTGTGATATTTTTTAATACTCAATAATACTAATTAAATAATTTAAAATTAATATTGCTCAATAATCCACACTACTAAATCCAAAGAGCGAAATATAATGTCTTTTTACATTCTATAATTAAAAGCAGTTATTGCTTAACAATCCTCTCACTATTAAACTCAAATAACTGATTTGTGATGTTTTTTTTCATTCCATAATATTAATAAAATGATTTAAAATTAATATAATACCCACTACTAGATCCAAATAACTAAATTGTAACTTTTGTTCGCAGTTCCATTGCGATTTAAAAACTCTTATTATGTTGTTTAGAATGTTTCAAGATAGTATACTATCCTAGTTTTGCATAACAGTATAAAATTAATACACTATTTTACTTTTTTTATTATTAATTTTAATTTATTTGTAATAGTTTGTATATATGTGATATATATTGGCTATATTCTGTTCATTTAAATTATTTATACATTTGTTTTATAAATATTAGTTAATCTTTTATTAAAAAAATGACATTATTTTATATGATCCATGCTATTTTTAGAATAAATTTTGTATGAAAAATCGTAAAAACTATTGATATTTTATTAAAAAATATTATAAAATAATCACATGTTGAGTTAATTCATTTTTTAGGGAGTATTAAAAAAAATGTTAAATAATGCTAAACATGTAATATTGTGAGTAATTCTAATGTTATTTTGTAATAGTGGAGAATCAATGACTATAAAAGATAATATTGGTCCTTCTTCCATTGTAAAAGATGCTACAAGTACGATACAGAGTACTAATGCAAACGTACTAAACAATAATGAAGTATTAAATAATGCTAATAATATATCTATGTTAGATAATAGTGAAGTAATTGGTACAGATAAAGATACTTTGAAGAATATACAATTTATAAAACAGACAGTAAAACACCCCGATACAAAGAATAAAATCATTACACCTAATATAGCTACATCATCCGATAATATTATGGAAGTATTTAACTTGAATAAGGCAAATACAATTGCAACTGAAGTACAGGAAATTACTAAAGATGGTTGTACAGTATTCGCAGATTATACAGATTATATAGATGCACGTTATGAAAAGATAAATAGTATAATGAAACAACAAATAAATACAATTGCATTTGATAATAATGAGCAATTATCAAATAGCAGCGAACAACCTAAACCAACTAATTATGATATTATTTCTGGTATTAATGATCATCAACAGCCTTTAAATGTTAATAAAAAGGATAAAAAGAGAGGGGAGAAAAAATATTTTCGCAATAACAAACAAGCAATAAAACAAATTAAATCAACACAACAATATAAACGTTTTTACAAATATCATAATGCTAAAGCAACAAAAAATTCAAAGAAATATATCCCATCAGGAAAAGGCAACAAGTAACATTAATCAAGGCTGAGTAGAACTCAGTCTTTTTTGTCATAATTATTCATTTGTAAATATTTAGTGGATTTTTACTCATATTCTATATTTTAACTATAAATATTTTTACAGAAATATATAAAACTATGCAGTGTATTAAGCATTATGTTGGTTTTAATTAGTAATTATTATAATATAAATGTTTGTTTAAAATACATATATTATCCATGTATTTTGTTCATTAAATAATACTTCATAGTAATAATATAATAATGTTTGATTACAAGTATAGCATTAGAAATTATTATTTTGCTATATGAGTAATAAATCTTTACTATAAATATCAATCATAAATATAATTATGTATTATATTAAGAACTGTTTCTGTTTGAGATAAGTGCACAATATAAGTAATTGATAGATTATCAATAAATTTATATTTAATATTAATATTATTTTGAATTAATAATGTATCTAATTCTACTATAAGATTAGTAGGATTTTCTATATCCATATCATTAGTATTCCTTAAATTGTTATTAACAATATTATCGTGAGTTCCAATATTATTAGCATCACATGTACATATAATGCTATTCTCTATATTTTTATTATCATCACTATTTTTCATATCTATTTTAGTAGTATCTTCTATATAATGAGTGGTATTATCTAAATTATTTTTACTAATATTTTTTACTTTGTTATTCACAATATTTTGTGCACTAATATCTTTTGTATTAACAATCTTCAAAACACAATTTGAAATATCTTCTGTACAATTATTGTTAATATTTTTTAATTTAATATTATCGCTAATATCTTCTACCATTATCTTATCAATTATTTTTACATCAATTTTATTAAAATTCTCAGGACCAATGTCACTAGATTCATATAACTTATTATTTTGTATGTTTTCTATAATAATATTATTAATATTTTTACTCATACTTACTATTTCATCATTATTATTGATACAATTTATTTTGTGAATATTTTCAGTAATACTATTATTACTATTTTGTTTTTTATTAATATTACCTACTATAGTAATTGTCCCTATATCGTTATCTATAGTATATTTATTTAATAGATGTAAAATATTATTTAATATACTCTTTTTTACTAAATAATTATAATTTTTTATATTAATTATTTCATATTTTTCTAAAATATTATCTATATTAGTTTTTGTATTTAATAAAACATAATTTGTATTATGTGCTATTCCTGCTATTGCTATACAGTTTGTTTTTGTTCCAGTTGTATTTGTTTTAAACTTATTTATATATTTTGTATAATTTGTTACTAATGATGATTGTATATCATTACTACTAGATTCTATAATATTCATATAGTGTTTGCTATCGCTATTCGTATTTACACTATTTATAGAATTTTTTTTATCTGTTGCTAATGATGATTTAACATATTTTTCATCGGTAGTAATGCTATTATTAAATTGCCTGTTCTTTGTATTATCGGATTCATTTGTATTACAATTAAAACTTGATAATACTCTTACTTTTACATTATATTCTTTTGCGATTAGTACTGATTTATATTGTAATACTTTAGCTCCATATTTTGCCAGTTCTATCATTTCATCATATGATATGCATTCTAATCTCTTTGCATTAGTAACTACTCTGGGATCTGCAGTAAATACTCCTGAGACATCTGTATATATATAACATTCATCAGCTTTAGTATAATAAGCTAAAGCACAAGCAGTAGCATCAGATCCTCCTCTACCTAAAGTTACTATATCATTATTTAAAGACAACCCTTGAAAACCAGTAATTACTGGTACAATATCATTATTTAATGTTTCAAATAATATATCAGTTTTTATATTAGTAATAGTAGCATTAGAGTAATTAGAAGATGCTTCTATTGGTATTTGCCAACTATTAAATGATTTTGCTGGTATTCCTATTGACTTTAATGCTAATGCCAATATACCAGCAGCTATTGATTCTCCACAACTTACTATTGCATCTGATTCTCTATAATATAAATCATTACTAATATTACATATAAAATCTTTAGTATATCCCAGTAATTTATCAGTAACACCATGCATTGCAGAAGTAACAACTATTATATTATTTCCTTGCTTTTTTAAATTAGCTATAATATTAGCTACATTCTTAATACGATTTATAGTTGCTACTGAAGAACCACCGAATTTTAATATATACAAGCTCATATTATTGTTAATACAGGCAATAACCATTTTATTCTAACATATAAAGTCAATTTTTTATTAACTAAATATGCGAATGATAACAGATATTATTATTATAGATTACTTCAAAATACTATTAATATACTTGGAATATATATAAATTTGCATTTAATTTGGTATTGTAATAATCTAATATTATGTAGCTTAGATATTTTTCAATTAATTACTATGATTTGTTATTTATTATCTCCTAGAGGTTATTGTATTGGCGTTAAAAGAGCCGTTGATATGGTAAATCAAATACTTCAGTTATATGGATCTGTATATATCATTGAAGATATTATTCATAATAAATTATTTATAAATAATCTACTTCAAAAAGGAATCATTAAAGTTAATTCTATTGATGAAGTGCCTGATGGTTCGGCTGTTATGTTTTCAGCTCATGGAGTATCTCCTGATATGGCTAATAAAGCAGAAGAGAGGGACATTACAGTAATAGACTCTACTTGCCCAGTAGTCAAAGAACTTCAGATGAAAATACAAGAGAAATCAGATGAAGGATATTCTATTATAATTATCGGTAATAGAGCTCATCAGGAAGTAGTAGCATTACTTGGATATATAAAGAATGATAATGTATATGTAGTTAATAGTGAAATGGATATAGATTTATTACCTAACTTGGTAAATAAAAAAGTAATGTATTTTACTCAAACTTCAATGTATCCAGGAGAAATAAAACCAATAATAGACGCTTTAAAGCTTAAAATACCAAATATAGAGTCCTGTAATGCTTTTATTCAAGAACCATTTAAAATAGCCCATAACATATGTCAGGATACATTAGAGAGACAGGCATCAATTAGAGCAGTTGCTAACAAAGTTGATTTATTAATAGTAGTAGGTTCTGAAGAATCTTCTAATGCTTTGTCACTAGTAAGTGCTGGTAAAGATAATGGTATTAAAAAAGTAATTAGAATAGATTCCAAAGACGAATTAACTAATGATATATTTGAAGAAGTTAATAATATGGCAATTACTTCAGCTACGTCGGTTGATATTAATATAGTTAACAGTATAATAGATCACATAAAAAGTAAAGAAATATTTACTATAAAAGAAGCTGATGATATTAACAGTAATGAAGAATCTGAAAGTAATATTGCTAATAATATGCCAATAAATGCAGAACAAGATTTAAATAAAGAACCAGTATTAACTGATAAGAATAGCAATGATAATTCTTTGAATAATGATATAAATGAAAATAATACAGGGGTTAGTAATGAAAATAATAGTTAATTATACATAAAGATATAAATATGGAAAATTTAACGCCAATGATGGCACAATATAAAAGAATAAAAGACGAAAATAAAGATTGTTTGTTATTTTATAGATTAGGGGACTTCTATGAATTATTTTATGAAGATGCTATAGTAGCTTCTAAATTACTGGGATTAGTACTAACTCACAAACAAAACGCTCCAATGTGTGGTATTCCCTATCATGCCTATGAAACTTATTTATCTAAATTGGTAAATAACGGATATAGAATAGCGATTTGTGAACAGGCGGAAACACCTGAAGAGGCGAAAAAGAGAGGCAATAAAGGGCCAGTAGAAAGAAAGGTAGTAAGAATAGTTACTAGTGGAACATTAGTAGAAGAGTCTTTATTATCAAGTAAATCTAATAATTATTTATTATCAATAGTAAAGGAAAGTGACAATATTGGATTTGCTTATGCTGATGTTTCAAGTGGAATGTTTTTCGTTGAAATATCTAATATAAAAGATATAAATTCAATTATCACTAAAATAAATCCATCTGAAATTATTTGTTTAGATTCTTTATGTAATGATATAGAAATATTAAATAAATTAGAACAATACAAATCTATAATGCATATATTACCAAATATAAAATTTAATAATATATCAGCTCTTGAAAGATTAACGAAATTTTATAATATTAAATTTATAGAATCTTTTGGCCATTTTCCTCAATGTATTACAAAAGCCGCTGCAGTGATTGTTGATTATATATCCAATATGTATTCATCAGTAAAATTAAGTCTATTACCCCCTAAATTAGTTAATTCTTCAGAACACATGAATCTAGATAGTTTTACCCAAAAAAGTTTAGAATTAATTAGTTCTCAAAATGGCAGTAAGCAAGGTACTTTATTATCTTGTTTGGACTGCACTAAAACATCTCAAGGAGCTAGGTTGTTAAGTAGATGGATTGTATCTCCATTAACTAATATAGATAAAATAAATACAAGATTAAATTTTGTAGAATTTTTCGTTAATAATAAAAATGTATTAGAAAATATTAGGGAACTATTATATGCAATTCCTGATATTGAAAGAGCTATTTCAAGAGTATTAATGGACAAATGTAATCCTAAAGATATTAGAAGTATTTTAATAGCTTTAGTTAATTTTAAACAAATTAATGAATTATTACTAAATAACGACAAGTTAAAGCAATTGTATATAAATGATAAAGCAATTCAAGAAATAATTGATACCCTTTCAAGAGCTATAGTTGAAGATCCTCCAACTTTTGCTAGAGATGGCAATTTTATAAAAAAAGGATATGATAAGTTATTAGATGAATATAAATCACTATTAATTAATGCTGAGTATTATATTAGGCAGATGCAAAATGATTACGCTAGTGAAAGTGGTATTCCATCATTAAAAATAAAGAATAATGATATATTAGGATACTTTATTGAAATATCTCCTAGCTATGTTAAAAAAGTCCCTTATACATTCATACATAGACAAACATTAGGTAGCTGTTTAAGATATACTACTAATGATTTAATTGACATAGCGAATAAAATATATTCAGCTAAAGCTAATACTAAACAAAGAGAATTATTATTATTCAATGAATTGATACAATATGTTTCTAGATACCAAGCATTATTAAGAAATATTTCTCATATAATATCTTTCATAGATGTAATAACATCATTTGCTAATCAAGCGTTAGTATATAATTATACTAGGCCAGTATTTGTTACTGAAAAGCAAATAAAAATAACTAATGGAAGACATCCAGTAGTAGAACAAGCATTAATTAATAAAGGAGAAAAATTCATATCTAATAGTTTCGAATGTAATGAAGAGAATATAATAACAATATTGACAGGTCCAAATATGGGCGGTAAAAGTACTTATTTACGACAAAATGCACTAATAATACTGATGGCTCAAATAGGATCATTTGTACCTGCAGATGAGGCTATATTATCAATATCAGATAGAATATTTAGTAGGGTTGGAGCTTCAGATGACATAGCATCTGGTAAATCTACTTTCATGGTAGAAATGCTGGAAACTGCAGCTATATTAAATCAAGCAACTGATAAGTCATTTATTATATTAGATGAAATAGGCAGAGGAACATCAACTTATGATGGATTATCAATAGCTTGGGCAGCTGCTGAGGAATTAGCTATTAATATAAAATCCAAGACATTATTCGCTACACATTATCATGAATTGAAAGATTTAAAAAATACAATAAATAATATTAATTACTTAACAGTAGAAGTAGAAACAAATACTGAAGATGATAGTATAATATTTTTACATAAAATAAATAAAGGATTTGCTAATAAGTCTTTTGGATTGAATGTAGCTCTAATGGCAGGTTTTCCTAAACATGTAATATCCAGAGCTAAAGAAATAATAAATAATTTTGGCAAGTAATAAATAATTAAGTATAAAAATTTGACAAATGATACACAATAATATATACAAATATTCAATATAAATGATTGATTATAATATAAATAATAAACTGCAAATCAGCTACTATAAAGAAACTATTGTAGTAAAAACACTAATGTAAAAGAATTTATTAAATAATACAAAAAAATATTATACCTAGAAAATCAGAAATAAATATATAAGTATTGGTTATTAATAATAATGTATTACATATCCAAAAGTAATATAAAGAATGATTAATAAAACGATATTAACTAATATAAAATTATATATGATTTATTATTAATAATAAACATGCTTAAATATAAAACAATATTTTATATAATAAAACACAGTATCATATATGACAAATTTGGATAATTTATCAAAAAATATAATAAAAATAATATTTTACATTAAAAATTACTATAAATATATAACACTTTACTACTAATAAAACAATATTAATTGATGCATAGAATTTTAAATAATCTCTACAAATAACAAATACACTTTAATATAAGAAACTATTACAAAGAATAAACATAATATTGTATATAACAAAAATCAATATACTAAACAACAGTATTTAGCCAAAAAAAAGTAATTGTAGCAAAATCAAAAAGTTTGTTTTTGGGTATATTATTTTAGTATAGCTATTTTAATTTCTTTACATTCATCAAAATTAAATAATATATTTATTACCAATACGTGACAATCATATTAAACTATACTAAAATATAATAAATAAGCATATAAGTAATAATTGATATTAAGTACTTATTTATCATCCATTTTATGTATTAGTATTACAAATACGATATAGCAATACATTATAGCATCGCTATATTCAGTATAAGCTCTAATACTGTGTTAATAATCAATTAATAAGAAAAATTAAAATTTATCGCATTAATTTTTAATTAAAGCATCAAATGAATTTCTTATATTTAGCATCAGAGATAGAGCTATTTTATCATCATAGTTCATGTCTTTAAATGCTTGTATTGCGTCATCATAAATGTCAGATACATGCTTTACTTTAGCAATGTATCCTGTACCTAAACTGCCTTGTGGAAATATAATGTCGTAACAACTTTTCATTTTAACTATAAATTGATCAATAAAAGAGTACAATCTTACATTACCAATTATCTTGCTTTTATAATTGACTAATTCTGAAATATTATGCTGAATGTTTGTCTTTATTAGGGCTAGTTCGTCAATTAATTTAATATGTTGTTCCTTTTTGTCTAATTGCTCCATACAATAACTTATATTATTATTCGAAACCATTAGAATTGCTGTACAACTACAAATTGCTATTAGTATTTTGTGCATATTATACACCTTTCAAAAACTTCTAATTTTATTCTAGTGCAATATTAGTTAATATATCGTTTATATTAAAATAAATAACATACTAATTCTGTACATTTACCTATAAAGTATATGATATTTTTTTTAAAATGATTTATTGACATTTAATGAAAAATTTGGTTTAAATATTCTTAAACAATCCTTATATAAGGCTACACTGTTCATTTTTACTATAGTTTTCGCTAAAGTATTAGCTTCCAATATATACTCATTTATTATTTCTTGGTCTTCTGTATTATTATAATCAAATGTTTTGTATTTCTTCATTCCACTTTGTTTTATACCGTTTATTTCTCCTCCTCCTCTTAGTTTTAAATCGTATTCAGAAATTTTAAAACCATTATTTGTACTACACATCATTTTGATTCTCTGTCTGGCTATTTGTGAACAATGTTTGTCATATAGCAATATACAATAAGATTGTAAATTACTACGACCGACTCTTCCCCTTAATTGATGTAATTGAGCTAATCCAAATCTTTCAGCATTTTCTATTATTATTACAGTAGCATTATGTACATCTATGCCTACTTCTATTACTGTTGTAGAGACTAATATATTAACTTCTTCGGTATTAAATTTATCAAATACTTGTTGTTTTTCATTGGTACTCATTTTACCATGAAGCATTTCTATATTACCATCAAAGTACTGTTTCAAAAAATTATATCTATCAATAACGCAAGTGTAATCTAATTTTTCACTATCTTCTATTAGTGGACATATCCAATATACTTTTTCTCCTTTATTTAATACTCTTCTTATAGCACTTATTAATTCGTTTATTTTATTCATAGTTAGTGATTTAGTAATAATTTCTTTTCGTCCTATTGGTTTATCTTCTATTGAAGATACATCTATATCTCCATGCATTGACATTATTATAGTTCTCGGTATTGGAGTAGCAGTCATACTTAATATATGAGGATTATTACCTTTATTTATTAGTGATAACCTTTGATTGACTCCAAATCTATGCTGTTCATCAACTATTACTAATCCTAAATTATTAAATTCTAATTTATTATTAAATAAAGCATGAGTACCAACTATTATTTTTACTGTATTATCTTTTACTCCTGCTAATATACTTTTTCTAATTTTTCCTTTTTCATTAGCTGTTAATATTTCAACTCTAATATTGTTTAGATTGTACTTTGGATTTTCTTTTTTTGTATTCACGGAATTAGTTATATTAGTATGCTTCATATTTGCATTAGAGTCATTTAATGTATTCGTATCATTATCATTCGTTTGATTCAAGAAATCCATATCATTATCATTTTGTCTTTCACTTAATGCTGTCAAGTATTTGTTTATATTATTAAAATGTTGTCTTGCCAGCGTTTGATTCAAGTAATCTGTATCACTATCATTTTGTCTTTCACTTGATGCTGTCAAGTATTGATTTATATTATTATAATGTTGTCTTGCCAGCGTTTGATTCAAGTAATCCTTATTATTATCATTTTGTCTTTCACTTGATGCTGTCAAGTATTGTTTTATATTGTTATAATGTTGTCTTGCCAGCATCTCTGTTGGAACTAACAGAGCACACTGGTAACCATTTTGTATTACATATAACATAGCTAATATAGCTACTATAGTTTTACCAGAACCAACATCTCCTTGAATTAATCTTTTCATAGGTATGTTTTTCTTCATATCATTTATTATTTCATTAATTGCTTTTTCTTGAGATAGAGTTAATTTAAATGGTAATGTATTTATAAATTCTTCTAATATTTCCATGGAACCATTAATGCCTTCGCACTTGTTGTTTTGCGCTTTATTTATTTGTATAGTAATTTGTTCAGCTAATATTTCATCGAAACATATTCTTCTTCTATAAATATTATCAATTAAATTAATACTATTAGTATTAGGTTTATGAATTTCTTTTAATGATTTATAAAATGAGTAGAAATTATATTTATTAATAATATATTCAGGTAACCATTCATTTATATTACAATTATTTAATATATCCAAAGCTTTGTCAGTAATTGAATAAATGCAATCTTGAGTAACTCCATTCCTTAATGGATATATATTATATATACCTGCAACAGTTTTAAAATTAGTTTTTTTAGGATTGATAATTTGGTAATTACACATATTAGCTAATGTTAACTGTCCCGTTAATTGAACAGTATTACCAATATCAAATGTTCCTTTTAAGTAAGTTGGTTTATAATTAAAAAACAATAATTCTATACTTTTATTATAAACATGTCCTAAGATTATTATAGGCCTATTACTAGAATATTTAGGAATTTCAATATTATCTATAGTAACATTTACTATTACTTGTTTATTAATATACTCTTTTGATAATTCATTAATTTTGAATTTTTCAACAGTAGAAATTGGCATGTATAATAAAGCATCTGCCACTGTATTACCGATAAGATTCTTAAATAATTTTAATCTGGGCTTATAATATGGTTTTACACAAGCATCTATATCTTGATAAATATCTTGACTCTCTTTTAATAAGCAATTGGACACTAGTTTACATTAATGTAATATAGCAATAATTTCATTATATACTCTTTTATCATTATTAATAATGGATTGTAACACAATCTTAACTATATTGTTTTTCAAAATTGTTTCAATACTCAGTTGAATTTTGGTTTATATTACATATTATGTATTAATACTTTTATTATATATTTTTTTATCATTATTTAAGATATACAATATAAAATTATATTATATAAAAAGAGTAATATAAAATATGAAACATTACATTATTTTTATTTATATGATGTTAATTATATCTCATTATTCGTATGCACGGCAACAGGGATATGGATATAGTGAAGCTCAACAAAATATGATAAGAGCTAACAATAATATAAAAACATTTAATCAAACTGGTTCTAGTTCAGTTACAGAATTCAGTAATTTTTTAACAACAACTGGAACAACAGTAGCTAATACTGCTGCAATTCTAAAAAATTTATTCGATTCAGATAAGGATAAAAAAGATACAAGAAATGAAACATGTATTACGCAATTAGATAAATTAAAAAAGCAATTTAATGCAATGTATGAATATGTAAATAAAGAATTAAATACAATAATTCAACAGATAAATAGTTATAATAAAATTCAAAATGAAAATATTAATAATGATTACTATAATTTATTAAATAAAATGCACAAATTACAAAATACTTCTAATAATATCCATCAAAATATTATAAAATTAAATGAAATGCTTATATACATGAGAAATTTAATAAGTAATGGTGGTGATGTTACAACATTTTTAGCTAATGGACAACTATATGAGAAACTATATGCAAACAATAATAATGTAAATAGTAATGGATTTTTAATTAACTATCCAGCTTTGTATCCAAACAATCAATTGATTAATGGGAATTATCAATACCCTCTAGCTACTCCAATAATAAATCCTGTTAGCACTGTCACTACTACTACTAATATACCAGGTAATGCTGTGGTAGCAACAATGGTACCAGTTAGTACTCTCAATACTGCTAGTGTACCTCTTGATACTAGACAAGGTATTTTAACATACTCTAATAATAATCCAGTAATTATTGATAATAATATTAACAGACCAGTGTACACAGTTCATAATCCAGACAACATAATTATGAATAATGGGTGGCAAAGAGTAGGATACATAAATGATTTAGTACATATTTTGTAATATAACAATTTGGCATTAAAAGTACAGACTAATAAAAAAATATAATAGACAATTTTCTAACAAACCACTACCATTATAAATAATCGAATACTATAAACCATTCATTCCATAACAATAAAACAATGCATATCGTATACATTATATACAACACAATTCAAGAAACTAGCATAGTTTGTTATTGGCAATATAATAAAAGAATAATTATGTAACACCAAGTATTTCTTGACAAGGTGCTACTTTCATTTATTATCGTAATTCAGCTAAAGCTGATTGTAGTTTACTAAACTCTCTAGATATTTTTCTGGAAGCTGTTGCCTTTTTTATTACCTTCTTAGAAACTCCCTTCATCAGTTCCTTTTGCATTGCAGAGAAGGCCTTATACATTTCTTCCTTTGAGCTTTTATCTAATGTTGCATTTTCAAACTTAGCAACAAAAGTCTTTATTCTACTTTTTCTAGCAGTATTTATTACATGCTTTTTTTCAGCATTTCTAAGATTACTGCATTTCTTCCTTTTTTTTCGCATAAGGGGAGAAAGTGTTGTCTTTGCCATAATTATTTTTATATATCAATATATATTATATATTATAACATGCAAAACAAAAAATTGTCAATGTTTGAATCAAATGATATTTAGTACAAAAACAGTTATCAATCGCTTATTAAAAAAATTACTGCCATTATGCTTTAATTTAATAATCAAATGATGTCTATTTGTTTCCATTGCAATGATTTTTTACATCAGAAAATGGATATTATTATGTTAATACAACTAGTTGGTTGCATTATATTAAATACAAGTTTTTTATAATATATTGTAAAATGATATATTTTGGAAAATATAACATAAAAAGTATATTATTTAATATAAATTTAAATAAAGATTTTATTAAAATATTAATGAATAATAAAGATAAATTATATAATATTATAGGACAGATAAGTTATAATACGTGGTTCGGATTGTCTTTTGTAATTAACGATATTAAAATGAGTAATAGTATAAATTTATCATAATAATGTGTTATTTTTTTTGATATATCATCTACCACTATAATTATTAATTTTCATTAACAAAAAATATAATATATATATTACTTAATACTGATATTTAAATTAATTACTACACACCAATCTACTATCTTCAATTCCTGTTACTTTCATATTCTTCATTATTGTATTAACTTCTATTGGTTTCTTTATTATAAATTCCAAAAAGTTATCAGTTTTACCATAAGCTATATTGTTTTCACATCTCTCTATTAATCCATTTATTTTAGTATTTATTAAACTATTTAAAAAATTTAATTTAATATTATCTGCTAATGTTCTTAATATAGCCGCTCTTTCTTTTATAATATTTTTAGGTAATTGTAGCATTTTGGCGGCTATAGTCATTGGTCTTGGAGAAAAAGGAAATACATGCAATAAAGATATTCCTGATTCTTTTATAAATTCCACAGTATCTTGAAAATATTCATTAGTTTCTATAGGATATCCTGCAATTATATCAGCTCCTATTACTAAATCTTTTCTTGCATTTTTCAATTTATTAATTAAATCTAATACAAATTCTCTTGTATAAAGTCTTCTCATACTTTTTAATACTTCATTATTACCTGATTGAATACTTAAATGTAAATGCGGTAGTATTCTAGGTTCATTAGTTATTAAATCAAATAATTCATTAGATATGCCATTAGGATTAATTGAAGATATTCTTAATCTTTCTAATTTTGGATATTCCTTAAGAATAGCTTTAATAACATCATGGAGTTTGATATTGTTAATATTATATGAAGTGATATCAATACCTGATAATACTATTTCTTTAAATCCATTATTAATAAAAAAATTTACTTTGTTTAGAATTACTTCAAGAGGTAAGCTTATAGATTTACCTCTAGCGAAAGGTACTATACAGTATGAGCAAAAATTATCACAACCAGTTTGAATTTGTAAAAACACTTTAACTCTTTTATTAAACATGTCTTCAGCTAGCAACATATCTTCAGCTGTATTAGTATTATAAATATTATTGAAATCTACATCAATATCTGAGATATTTTTATTATGAGGTAAAGAAGTATAAGAGGATATTTTATCTTTTTTATTATTGTCTATAATACTATGTATACCTTCTAGGCTATTAAAATACTCTTTACAAGTTGCTAGGGCACAACCAGTCACTATTATTTTAGATCCATTAGCTTCTCTTATAGCTTTTCTTACTGCTTGTTTTGATTGATTCTCAGCCTGTTTAGTTACAGCACAAGTGTTTACTATTATTACATCGTCCTTTGGATCTAAAGACTTTATAATAGCTTTAGATAATTCTGATTCATAAAAATTAAACCTACAGCCTAGTGTTATTGCCTTTATATTCTTGTGCATTTAATTTTTATCATTACATTACATATTTATATAATAACACTGTTGTA
>CAMJRB010000028.1 GCA_946408175.1 uncultured Holosporaceae bacterium | reverse complement strand
TTTAATTTATTAAATGCTTTTGTTGCTTCCTTAATATCATCATACTGTACTGAACCTTTTAATAGTTCTTGTAATTTTGAATCCATCCTTTGGCACCAACCAAATATGACTTTCTCAATATAATTTGTTGATTGTTCGCTACCTATAGAATCCACCCAGCCATTAATTGTTGATATTAATAATTCATTGTTTATTATATCACACTGCTTGATAAACCGATCAAGTACTTGCATACTGCTCTTGTGCAAATCAAATAGGCTATAGTTGCTATTGTATATTCTGTAGTTTTTAATCGTATCGCGCAAAATAACGCATAGTTCCTCAATTGAATTTGATAATGGAGAATATTTCTGATCTAGTAAATATTTTGTAACTATTATAATATAATCTACATATTTCCCCTCTAATAAATATTGATTAACTTGGGGAATATATTTTACACATTTCTCATCTTGTAAATATTGCTTATCTATTGCAAGAGACTGTGCTAATGTCTTAAACATAGATTCCAGAATTGTACAATACGTATTACCAACTTGCATTTTTTTTGATTTTTTTCGTATTTCATGTAAAACAGTATCATCCAGTATTGATGGGTTGGTGTTAGCTATATTTTGTAATAGTTCATTTGTTACATTATGGTAATATTCATCGTAATGTTTACTGGATTGAATTGTTTTGTCCTCCATTAGTTCTTTGTTTTTTTCAACTATATCTTGTAATTGATTTTTTATATTATTGCAATATTCATCTAACTTTATTTCTTTGTTATTAACTTGTACAGATGGTACTTTAAATCTAGTTTGCTTCTCTGCTTTAAATTTATTATTTAATGCAATGTATTTAGTTCGAAATTCGTTTAATATAATGTACAATTTTTTCCATCTGTCACAAATCTTTTGCACAGGTGATTTGATTTGGAGTTCTAGCAAATCATTTGTCATATTGTTTACAAGTTTGTCAGCTTTTTTATTCAACCCTTCATCATCTGTATTAAGTTGGAGGCAAATTAATGTATCAGGAAATGTTATTTGACAATAACGGTCTATGAAGTTTTCCATATCGCTTGCAAGTATTGGTGTTGATTTATCGGCGAGTGTTTTCGATATACTATCCCTCAACTTATATAGCATCTTATTCTGACATTCGAAGTAATTATCGTTTAGATGAAAGAAGTGGTGAACATTTGCTCTATAGCATAGTAACAGTTCATTATTGCATATCCTACAGTGTGTTATCAATTTATCGATTGGTATTGTACAGGCTTGGTACAAATGAGATAGTGTATGTGTTGTTTTGTATTGCCTGATATAAACATCGAATAGTGTGTATATACTTTGCAGGACCAGTAAAAATAATCGATTAGATTTACAACTCTCTAACAGTGTTTTTAATATAAAATCTATTGATGATGCTAGTGTCCATAATTCGTTGATCGCTGACTCTTTTTGTTTACCTGTTGCCTGAGAATTAAAATCGTTTATTGCCATATCAATATTATTCTCACTTGCTATACGTTTCACGGTCATTTTCACATCATCTAAATATTGAATTAACTTTATTGGTTTGTGATTAACCATTACTTTTACGTTTTGCATTGAATACTTAGTAGAAGTCGTATCATTGTTTAATACTTCGTGCCATGCGTTAAATAATGGGTTGAACTGGTTTTTATAGTATTGTAGCCATTTGCCAACATGTAGACATAGGCGCTGTATATTCTTTAAATCATTGCGGTATTTTTGTTGTGATTCATTACCAGTGTATTGGTTTGTAATAACATTAGCATTTTTAATGTTTTTAGAATTATTGTTAATTGTATCTATATGGTTTTTATCCTTGTTAAAGTTATTAATAGTATGCAGTTTGTCTTCAAGTTCCTGTATTTTAGCAGGACTAATCTTGTCATTTATTGCATTAATAGAAGCTGAATATTTTCCATCACTTTTGGATCTTTTCTTTTTCAAATTTATTATATTATTGTTATTGCTTTTCTTAATATTATTAATTGCGTCAATAGAGGTTAAATATTTGCCAGTACTGTTAGCTCTTTTCTTTTTCAAATTCATTATTTTAGAAATATTATTATTGGCATTTATTGTATTAATAGAATATGGTATTTGCTGCTCTTTACCATCAGGCATGTTCTTCATTATATCTTGATCATGTATATTCGATGTAGTTTCTTGTCTCAGTTTACTTTCGTTTAATATATTACTATTATCATTAATATTATTAAAAGCTTGTGTTTGCTGCAATTTATCCTCAGGAAGACTCTCCATACAATATGTATTATTGTAATGTATTATTGTCGAAAACAATAAAGTAATATTTAATAAATTTCTCATATTTTAATTTAAAACAAAACTTCTACAATTATATTCTATAATGATTTGGTTCATTAGTCAAGTTTTCAATAATCCATTAATCTACCATAATCATTCCACTGACCATACATTTTTCCTATCTTTGTATATTTTATGAAATTCTTAATCATTCTATTATATACCTGTGGTTTACTTTTCTCTCTTTGAATAGTATTAATTCTTATTCTTCTATATAATTCTGGAAATGAATAGAATTTTTCTTGTAAATCTTTATCATTATTTAGTAAATTAATAATATCTTTATCGATAATAAAAGGTTTAGCTTGGTCTAAGGCTTTTCTACCAAATTCTTGCATTAATCCTAGTTTTTCTAGTCTTTTACATCTCTCTTTATTTAATTCTGACCATTGACTATTTTTCGTTCTAGGAGAAAATTTAGTTAAATGACCTATATCTTTTATAGTTTTATGTAAACCATCGATCCACCCGAAGCATAAAGCTTCTTCAACAGCATCTAAATACCAAAATACTGTAGTATCAGTACTAGGATTTCCTTTTTTCAATAATAGCCAACATTCCTTTGCAGTTTTACTATTATTCATCAACCAATTTCTAAACTCTATTCTATTTTTAATATTTAAAACATTATACTTAAGTTGTATTACTACACTCATATATATTATATTGATGTTTATCTAAATAACAATTACTCAGACAAGGCATTATAACATCAAATAAATACTGACACAATAGTGTTAATATAAATAAATACAAAATAGAATAATAAATCAAACAAAGTGGTGCGGATGGTGGGACTTGAACCCACATGACTCTCATCACAAGGTCCTAAACCTTGCGTGTCTACCATTTCACCACATCCGCAATAGGATATATTGCAATACAGCATTTTATTTCATTGTACCATTAATTGCAATGAAATCAATAGTCATTTTTGTAGTGTCATAAATAAAATAATTATGGGCTAATTTTTTACTTGCTATATTTTTTTTGCCATGTTAATATGTTAGTAACAAAAGTTTAAAAGGAGTTAATTATGAAGTTTATATCTAAAAAATATTTACTAAGCGCATTATTAGTATGTGCAAGTATCGGTAGTGGATTTACCAGTGACAATCCATATAATGATTTTTATGGTGCATATACACATTACAGCAATTACCAACCTAATAATGGGATGCAAAATCTACATGAAAAATATCAACAGCGCAAGAAAGAAACATATGAGTATTACACAGCACAGGAGAAAAATTGGGATGAGCAAGTAAAACAGTATAAGGAGGAACAAAACGCTGAAATGCAAAAAATGGAGGAATGGGCGAGATCAGAGCAGGAAAAATTTGCTGCAGAATGTAAAACACTTGCTGAAACATGTAAGAAACACCAACAAGAAAAGAGAACAATACAACAAGTCACGACCAAAATGGAACAATTCAACAGAATAATCAAATACAAAATGAAAGAAATGAATATAAAATATCAACAAAGAATGCAAGAAATAGATGAACGAAGTCAACAAATAAAGGGAGCACTGTATAAACAATATGAACAAGAAATGAAAACAATAGATGAACACTATAAACAAGAAATGAAAGAACTGGATAAACACTATAAAATGGATACACAACATACACAAGAAATGCAAAATATGAGTAACAATTATAATCAGGTTATAAGTAATTTATTCTACAACAATAATGGTATGTATACTAACCCTGTATTTCCATTCTATAATAATGCTTTTAATAGCAATATGTATAATAATGCTAACAATTATGTACCTAATCAGAATAATTTCCCTTTTCCAAATTTTCCGTTTCCAATGACATATAATAGTGCTTTTAATAGCACCATGTATAATAATGCTAACAGTTATGTACCTAATCAGAATTACTTTCCGTTTCCAATGACATATAATAGTGCTTTTAATAGCGCCATGTATAATAATGCTAACAGTTATGTACCTAATCAGAACAATAATTCTGGTTACAATGGTAATAACTATTAAATACTGATAAAATTACTCAGAAAAAATGGGATGGTGCAATTAAAGAAATTAAAGAAGGTAAATATTTAGAATCATTTAATGTATTAGTTAATGTATTAAATCAATTACATTAGTAAATTTATCTTATTTGTTTAGAGGAGTTTTTATACTCCTCTATGCAGTATTTATAATGTAGTTAATTTATATGTTCTTGTATTTTCCTTAAACAAATCTTAGTATTACTTAATATTTAATATAATTATCTTTATTATCTTTTGAGCTGTGAATGGACTTGTATGATTGCGGTTATAAAACCAGAATTTTTTATAGTCCATAAATAAAATAATTATTGGAATAAAATAATTATGGGCTAATTTTTATTTGCTATATTTTTTTTGCCATGTTAATATGTTAGTAACAAAAGTTTAAAAGGAGTTAATTATGAAGTTTATATCTAAAAAATATTTACTAAGTGCACTATTAGTATGTGCAAGTATTAGTAGTGGATTCACCAGTGACAATCCATATGATAAGTATTTTTATGGAATTACTGATACATCTGAATTGTTGAATATACACTCTGAACTACAAGACAAAATTAATGAATATTATAACAAACAACAGTATGATATTCAAAACAAGTTAGCTCACTTGACAAATTATGATGAAAAATCTAAGCTGTACGACTCACAATATGAATTGTATGATGAACAATACGCACACAATAATTCAATATATGAAGCTTTTACTAAATCATATGATAGTCTGTCTAAGACACAATACAATGACAATTATAGTTACAATACGAGTAGTGTCAATCCATACGACAAGTTTTTTATTGGAATTACTGACAAAAACGCTTTATTCCAGACAAAAAGTGATTTACTAAGTCAAAATAATGCAAAATATCATCCAACATTAGCTGGTTATCGCCAACAGTTTGGGACTATATCTGATTACAATGCAAGAAATAAGATTTATGATTTAATATCTAAAGTTTATGATAAAAAATGCAAAGAACAGGATTTAATATACGAAGCTGCTGATAAATGGTACAAGATAATATCAGATGCAAAACACAACAACAATTATAGTTATAATACAAGTAGTAATAATACATCTCATATATCTCAAGCTAAACCAAATGTTAGATATATAGATAAATATAATAACGATGATTGGGATTTATATTCACTAGATTCTGATTCAACAGCAGATTCTGAATTAGATCATGAAATAGACCATTTTGATTCTACAAAAGATTCAACACATTTAATGGCACCCTCTAAAAAAGAAAGCATAGAAAAAACATATGAAGAGAAAAAGTTGGCAGCAGATAAAACGTGGCAGGAAAAACTAAAATTCATTAACGAACAACGAGCAAAATTACAAAAAGAATATGACAATAAAAAAATGAAATTAAACAACGCTACAAAAGACGCAGAAAAAAAAGCTTCTGACGAGGAAGAACAAGAGATCAATGAAAAAAATAAAAAATACGAAAAATTGCAAAACGAAAAACATCAAGCTATAATGACAAGGCAACAGGACGAATTTAATGAAACACTAAAATTACAGAACAATAATCATAAAGATAAGATGAAACAAATACAGGAAGAATTGGAGACACCGAAAGTAAAAATGCAAAAAGAACTAAACAAACTTAAAAATATTAGTAATACTATTAATAGTCCTGTAGATAAAAACAATAATAAAAGTGAGGTACCTAATATCACTAACAATAGCGATAGTTTAAAATCAGTAGAGAAACAAAAGCCAGATCAAAAAACAGATATTGCAGATGTTTCTGATGAAAATGCTGCTCCTATATTATTGAATACTAATTCTTCAGATGTTGCTATTAATAAAGATAGCAAAGTTGATAATCAAGTGTCTGACGATAAAAATGCAGAAGAATCCAAGAATAATGAAGTAAATGAATTTGATGTACGATTTAAAGATTGTAAAAGTGAAAATGAATTAAACGAAATTAAAGAAAAATTATTACAAGACAATGAATTACAAAATAACAAAATAGAAAAGAAATATGACAATGACATTGAAATACTAGAAAAAAAACTAGATAAGTTAGCAGAAGTATATGATAATGCTGAACAGAGCAAACAAATAGAACAACAAATAGAAATATTAGAAAAAACTAAGGAAAAGGAATTAGATAAAATTGAAAAAGAACACGAAAGAATAGAAAAAGCGTATGACAAAGCTTTTACAACTTTATTTACTAAAAATTATAATGAACTCATAAACCAATATAAAAACGGTGAATTAAAACTTAAGAATAATGCATATGATGCACTACTAAAAATTAATGATTATTTCTTTTACTCTTGTGAAAAAGATACAATAAAGGAATTTATTACTGTACAAAATGCAGTAAAGAAGTTAGTAGAAACAGAATCTAAAAATAGTAAATCATTTAAAACAGATGAAACGATAAAGAAATTGTACGAAATAATCAGTAATTCAACCGAACAAGAGATAAAACAATTATCCATGTTATATAGTCAAATACAGTTAAGCTTAAGTGGCGGAGTTGATTCTATAGATAAAATAGATCAAACTTTCGATCGTAATATGTTATATTATTTATTATTTGATTATAATGATGATTTAACACTTGATGCAATGTATTACAGTAGTGATATAAAAAAAGAATTGCGTTTTGCAATCATTCATGACTATTTTATTTCTCAATTAGATGTTGAGGAGTATATTAAAGCACTTCCCACAAAAATACAATCTATATTTAAGCAATATGTAGAAACAATTTATAAACTTCGAATAACGAAAACATTCGATAATAAAATAAATACAGCAACAGATGAAGCTTGGAAAAAAACATATATTGATAAGAACAATCAATACTTAAAAATGTTAGATGATGAAAATATTACTCAAGAACTATTGAATGAGACTATTAATGAACTAACAGACGGTAAGTATTTAGAGGCAATTGACATGTGGATCAAGGCAATTCTTAAGTTAAGTGAAATGAATAAAAACTTAAACAAAGCAATAAAATAAAATTAATGTTTTATTGGAGGGAAGATACTAAATTCTCCTCCATACGTATTAATACTTTTGCAATATTAAATATTTCGTTATTTTAATAAAATATTGCAGTGTATATACTTGTAGTATAGTAGTGGGATTTTCTTGTTGTGGGTAAAATGAGGGTTATTATAAAAGCATTGATATTATCCAGTATAGTCTTTGGCATGATTAATAATATTGGATATAGTAGACAGGAACAAGGTGCTAAATATTTATATGCAACTGATAGTGAATATCGTTTGAAGGATATTGTTGAGTTATTTTATACTACATTGCATAAATTTTTTGAATTATTGGAAACTACTAGTCATAAGTTGAAATTAGAATTAATAAAGGAAAAAACAAATAAATCAACTAAAAAAAATTTGTATTTAAAATTACCAGTACGAGATAAATATTTAAAAAATCTATTAAATCCTATTTCGGATAATGTTGCAGAAATTCTATTAAAAGTAGCAGATCATATTAATGAATTACGTATTAATATATCAAAATACAAAAGTATTGATGCATTACACAAAGATATTCAAGAGGCTGTATGTATTCTTAAGCATTCATTCAATTTTCTTGATAAAGTATTTCACAGTAATTATCCTATTGCTTATAAATCTACTATAACTAGTTATGCAGAAATTATAAATAATGACTCTATGAAGAAAATAACAACATGTAATAAACAAATTGAATCAGCTCTTATAAATAATAAGATAAAAAAAATAAATCGATTATGCAAGAAATTGGACAATTTATTAAAATATTACAGTGGTGATTTGAGGATATTTAGTACAATATTGAATAATATAAACAAACTGTCTATCCAACAAGAGCCTGATAAATTATTATATGAATATGACTACAAGAAAATAACGTGTTCGGATGGGAAACCATTATTTTATTATCTACAAGAAATTTATGATAAATTATTTAGTCAATGTATTGGAGAGGGGACTGCAAGATGGGAATATTTACAAATAAAGAGTGATGAGAAATTATTATATAAAGCTATTGATTTATTGAATAATACATTTAGCGAATTAGATAATAATATATCAAAAGTAAAAAAGCAAAATACTAATATAGACATAAATGACATACTACAAGAATTCAAGGATGCGCTAAAGTCATTAAAATTAAATTTTCAGAATAATAAATTTTATAGAGAATTTTTAGCTAATTTTAATAATATAAATTAAATTTTAACATATAAAGTATGTTATATTTATGTGCAAGTGAAATTATACACTACTGATTTATAAGAAAATTAATACCTGCATATTATATTACAAATATTGCTGGAATCAATAAATCTTAGATTACATATCTTAATTAAATTAATTTTAATTGCATTCATACGCATTTTTTTTATTATTATTTATTATAAACTGAGTTTTTGTAATCATACATAAATTCTTGTATTTATTATAATAAATTGTCAATATAAACTTTATAATAACTAAAGAATTAATATTTTTTATTTATGATATTGACACTGTTATTATGAGATGATACAATGTAAATAAGAAGGCTTTGTGTATGGATAAAATATTATGAACAATAATATTAAAATTTTAAGTTTAATACTAACAGTTATATGTTGCTCACAATCATTTAGTAGTAATAATGCACATAATTCTTGTCATGACAACTACTTGGATGAAATCAATATAAAATATAATGATTTTTATGATGATGTAAATGCTTCTATTGCTAATATTAGTGGTATGATTCATTATGGAAAGGAAGACAGAATTGATATTAAAAGTTGGACAAAACGTGCTAATTTCGTACCAATTAATCTACAAGGTGCTGAGTATCGTAAGATAGCAAAGTTTTGTTACGATAATAATTTGTTCGATTTACAAGAATCAATTAATTTTTTGTTACAAGAGATATATAACATGGCATCTCATATTGCAAACACAATTGGGTTGAATAGTCCAAGGCGGAAAGTTAATGAGCCTCACGAATTGAGGGACTATATACAATTATTAAACAAAATTACTGTTGCTGAGATAGTCCAAGAAAAGCGCTTGCTTGAAATAAAAACAGAGCAAGCCATGAATCTTATGGATAAGAAGGATTCGTACCCAATAAAAATAATTGATTCAGTGAATCTTATGGTTCCTAAGATGTTATTCCCAATAAAAACAATTGATTCATTTATTAGCAAATTACAGTATAATTTAAATGAAAAAAACTATAAAAGTGATAAAACAAATTTTAGTAATGTGTTAGAAACAGTAAGCAATAATAAGTATGGGACAATTCAGATATGGCCAATATTTCTCTGTATAGGAAATAAATTAGTACAATTAACACATGATATAATACACAATATCTGTAATTTTATAGACAATTATGAAAAGAATCCACAACACAACCAACAGAAATTATATGACGAGTTTAACAAACATTTACAAAAGACTACTGTAATGATTTGTACAACATTAGATGCAGTTTTTAAATGTATTAGTATTCCTGATTTCATAATATCCAACTTGTGTTTTATTGATAATTACAAGAAATATAATGAAGAGAAGTGGGATAAATATACTTGGCAATACGCTTCAAATTATCCAACTGCTATAAATCTTTTGAAAACCTATTTGTTACACTGGAATAGGAATGTTTTTGAGTACCTGGAATATATTAAAAGAGGATGTATTTACTATTATTCGGCATTAGGGCAAAAACTGTTTGCTCAACATCAAGAAATGTTCAGTACGTTCAGAGCTGGAATATCAAAAATTAAAGAAGATATAAAAAATATATTAAATGATCTAAACAATGCTCAAGCAAATGAACAATCAAAATTTCATTCAAATACGGTAGAAGAATTAAAAACATTGTGTAAAATTTTATCTATAATAGACTTACAATATCAGTATTGTGACAAAGCTCATGATACATTAGAGGACATAAAACTTGTTAAGAATAGTATAACTACTGGGCAAACTGAGCAAATTGCAAAACTAATAACAAACACACGATCAGTACAGTATATATTTTCATATATGGAATCATTCTTCATGGAATCTAATGGCGAAAATATATCCAATGACTCTTTAATATCTGATTGTAAAAAAGCAATATCCTACTTATCGCAGGATATAAAAGATTTTAGAGACTCTTTACTAAATACAGACAAATTGGCATTATTATCTGAACAACCTGGAGAAACAGAACAACAACGTGAAAACAGAGAAGCAATCAGAAAAAAAATTGATGATCTTATTGATACTATAACAAAGCAATATGAGTCCATGGAAATTGATAAAAAAAAGGATTACTTATCAGAAATAAAGAAATTGGGGGGGCAATATAACTACTCACTATAACAAACTAATATAAAAACCTACACACAAAATATAAAAATACTATAAATGCAGTACTATGGAGTTGACTACTTCATAGTTACTTAGTAAAGGGAAATGTATAACGTTAATTTATAATACTGATACTTTAATGCAATAAATTAATATAATCCTAATATTTGTTGCTAACATTTTCGAAAAAATCTTTGCTATATTGGTTATTTAAATCAATAAGCTGAGAATGCACTTTGAATACAAACACTGGTACTGCTAGAATATATTGGTAATAAGTATTTGCTTCAACAACATGGTGTATCCGATTGGATTTGAACCAACGACCTCTTCCTCCGGAGGGAAACGCTCTATCCAACTGAGCTACGGATACAGACCATATATAGTATATTATATAATAAAAATTAATGTGATACACGTTCCTTATAAGTATTATATTATAAGCTTAGAGATTAATTATCTTATACGCATTAATATAACTAAAAGTAATAAAAACTATTTCTATATTGTGTAAATTAAGATTTATTTATAAAAAAAGTTCTCTCTTTACTTATGATATATTACAAAAAATAATTAAGTTAATAATTTCCTTTTATTAAAATAAAACTGCTATAATTTTTTATGTAAAATATAAAGTATAATTACACTAAATAATCAATACCATCATAATATACTAAAGGCTGCATATAGTAATCAAGATGTTTCTTAGATTGTATTTGTTCTTATGTAAAAAATATAGTGCATTGTATAAAAAATTATTAATATATATTAAATAAGTTTCACTAATATATATTACTAAATAACAGTATTCTTATATTCAAGACTAAAGTAGTAATGTATATTCACCAACCACATCAATATTACATTATAATACTTATGTTTTACTTATAAATTTTAACAACTGTTATTCTATACTCGTAAAAATATCTTGACTATTAATAACTTCCAGTAACTTCATATATTCATTCAATATACTACATATGAGATGTATTATTAATAACTTTTAGCAACTATTACATCTTGAGTTGTTTCTTTGCCTGTCAGGATACATTTTCCTAAAGTATCTGATTGCTCTGTGGGTATGCATCGTATTGATAATGATAAATCTTCTAGTTTCGCAAGATTTTCATTAGTTCCGGCCCATTTTACTCTAGCAAATCCATTGTTTTTATTAAAATAATCTGTTAATTCTTCTACAGTTTTTATATTATCTATTAATTTAGCTTTACAACTATTTTCATTGTTATTCTTCAAAAAATTATCATGCTCGTTTAATAATTTACCAAAACCATTTATAAATTCTTCTTTACTTATTTTTACTGGTTTTAAATTATCACTTCTTTTAATGAAAAATACTAAATTATTTTCAATTTCCTTTATACCTATTTCACAAATAAATGGTACTCCCTTTCTTATATAATTCCATTTTTTATTTTGAGGTGAATCATCTTTTATATCGATTAATACTCGGAATTTCATAGACAATTGTTCTTTTATACTATTGCAATAATTCATTATATTCTCTTTATTATTAATATCCTTTATTATTGGTATAATTACACAATGATAAGGAGCTATCGCCGATGGTAAATTCAGTCCGTCATCATCCGAATGAGACATTATCAAGGCTCCTATTATTCTAGTAGATAATCCCCAAGAGGAAGTATAAGCATATTGAATATTACCATTTCTATCTTGATATTTTATATCAGTAGCTTTAGCAAAATTCTGTCCCAAAAAATGACTAGTAGCTGCTTGTAATGCCTTGCCGTCCTGCATCATTGCTTCTACTGTGTAAGTATCAACAGCTCCAGCAAATTTATCATAAGCAGGTTTTTTTCCAGGTATTGCAAATAGTTTCAATACATCACAAATGAACCATTTATATACTTCATGCATTCTTATAGTTTCTTCAATGGCTTCTTCTGCTGTTTCATGAGCTGTGTGTCCTTCCTGCCACAAGAATTCAGCTGTCCTAAGAAACATTCTAGGTCTCATTTCCCATCTAACTACATTACACCATTGATTTATTAGTAATGGTAAATCTCTATATGATTTAACCCATTTTGAAAAAGATTTACCTATTATTAATTCGGAAGTGGGTCTTACTACGTAAGGAGTTTCTAATTTACCTGAAGGGGTTAATTTGCCATCTATATACTCAAGCCTATGATGAGTCACTACAGCCATTTCCTTGGCAAAACCGGCAACATGTTCAGCTTCTTTTTCAAAAAGATCTGCTGGTATCATTAATGGAAAATAAGCGTTAGTATGTCCTAATTCTTTAAATTTATTATCTAATATACTTTTTATATTTTCCCAAATGGAAAATCCATAGGGTTTTATTACAATACATCCTCTAGTTTCTGACAATTCTGCCAAATCAGCTTGATTTATAACTTCCTTATACCAAGCACTAAAATCCTCTTCTCTAGTGATAGATAACGCATTACGCTTTTGGTACATATAAATTTGTATGGATATACATTATAATATATTATAACATGGCATATGTATTTTTTACCTAAAATATAAAATATATAAAATTAACTTATTCTTAATAAATATATAATAATATTAAGAATAGAAGGGTTAGAAAAAGAAAAGTCATGAAATGTTCACGTTTAATGGCATACGTGGTGTTGCCTATAATTACTATGTGTAGTAGTAATACATACAGCATGGAAGAAGAATCTCCTGCAACTGTAACAGTTAATAATAATGATGTACTAGAAGTACAAGAAGTATTAGGCATGGGTCACACAATTACTATTACTAATAATGATCTAGGTCTACCACCTGGAACGTTCATAGCTCACTTTGCACCAAAACCTGATAAAAATGGAATTATAACAGTAAATTTCTATGATAGTAAAGGTGAGCAAAAAGTACTAGTAGAAAATGGTAAGTTTTATTTATTACAACAAGATGGACAGAAAGAAGAATATCTGGAAGAATTTCAATATGGTGGTATATTGAAACATGGTCCTGTTAAGTATGGTATCATAGAATATAGACCAGTTGTTGAATATAAGAGACAAACTCCAAATGGTATAAAATGGAAACACATACCATATAAGCGGTACAAAACTAAATATTATCTAGCTGCTACTTATGCTGGTGATTTAGGAGCGGGTGATGACTTAAAGTCTAACCATTCATTAGTGGATTTTTGGGATTTATTAGATAATGAATATTATAGGTATAATGTGGGATACCTAAAAGATACTCATCTCATAGGCAATTTTGAAAGACTACGCAATAATATTAAGGAACGTAGTCTAGATAACAAAGCACGATATAATGATGCCAGGACTGAAAGCCTAAGACTGGGTTTTAAGATTAAGGTTGGTACAATGTACTATGCAAAGGATAAAGTAGATGTAAACATGAACCGTGATAGCGATTTCTTGAGGCAGTTAAGTGCTGCATGGAAAAACACTAAAGATGAACAAAAATCTGGAGAATATTCGGCAAAATATATTGCACAACTAAAGAATTTCTATCATAATCTTGATAATTATTTTGGTGATACAAGTCAAGAAGCATTTGAAGAATTATTAAATGATATATACGAATATTATCAACTTCGCGATAAAGACAAAGAATCTAAACATTAATAATGTTCTATGTAACTAAGATTGAGTTCAACACTTAATCTTAGTATTTTATTATTACAAAGTTCAGAATATCTTAGTGGCCTACTACTGTACTATATGCAATAATATGAATATACAATAAAAGTGGGTTTAGATATGAAAATTTTAAACAGTGTTTTATATATAATATTGCCAGTAGTTACTATTTGTAATAATAACAGTATATCAAGTCATGATATTAATATATTAGAAAATTTGAAATATACAGAATATAATAAAGTAGTCAAAGAAGTATTTGGATGGGGAGTAAATAATAATATTCCCTATTACTCTAAAATGCCAAAAGTAGATATTGTAGAAAATGATGTTCCTACAAAGTATAAATGTAATGAATACAATTTATCTACTAGCGAATACAGTCAAGAGTGTCATGAAAAGAATATGTTATCTGATCCAGAAATATTGAACAATATTATGTTATATATTGATAATAATAAGAATTTATCCATTGATAATAATGAGGAGAATACTGATGATATATCAACATTGCGTACTAGTGGAAGAATAAGCAATACTGATGATAGTAGCAATGTTACTGACAATGAAGAAAATAATCAAAATAACAATAGAAAGAATGGTAATTCACAAGAATTTCATTCTATTGATGATTATGAGGAACAAGACACATACACTAGAGGTCGATTAAATAAGTCATATCTTTCACCAACTACAGTAAATGATAGTGATAGAAATACTATTGGCTTTACTAGAGGTAGATTCGATAAGTCATATCTTTCACCCACTGCAGTAAATAATAGTGATAGAGATACTAGTAGTTTTACTAGAAGTCGTTTCGATGATTTATATATCTCAAATAATAATACTACCAAAGCAAATAATACTGATGGTAATACTAGTAATTTGGATATGGGTCAATTAGATAATTCATTTAGCTCAAATGATAATGATGAGGAAAACTATCCTATTTATATAGACCCATATGAGTCATATATTATAAATTCTGAGGATCTTGAAATAATTAATGATATTAATGGTACTAATAACTTATCTAATAATAGTTATAATAATAGTAGTGATTTGAGTATTATTGCAGAAGCTAATGAGAATGATGAGAATGACAATGACCGTAATAATGGCATTAAGAATAATGGTATAATTAATACTGAATCAAATATAAATAATAATTTTAAATCTTCAAGAATAGAAAAGAATACGTCTGAAGAAAAACTTACAGCCGAAACGACACCAGTACGTGAAAAATTATCCGATTATGAAAACGATGCTTTGCTGCTGGATAGTAGTTACAGAAAAATAAATAGTATTAAACTTAAAGAAGAAAATAATATAAGTAATATAAAGTATATTAATAATAATTATAAAACTGATAACAGTAATCTCAAGAGTACTAATGGTTATATTAGTCTATATAAACAATATAAAAATAGACAAGCTATGAATAGAACAAATAATATTTCC